>NZ_VPEG01000042.1:0-22765 GCF_013417275.1 Acinetobacter sp. YH16038
ATTTAGGAAAAACAGGTTGGACAGTTCAACGTTTACTCAGAATAATTCAAGTGAATTTGTTTGAAAGAAGAACTTTAAAAGCTTTATTTTCACCCGATAAAATACCCATAAAACAAGAGGAAGCTCATTTGAGCTTCCTCTTGTGAAAAATTGTGGGACAGCAATGGCTTAGCTCCTCTTTTTTTATTTCAACGCCATAGAATTTCTAAGTTTGATATTCTCTCTAAATGACACATTTTGATCTGCTTTCCAGGCAATTTATGTTATAAAGTTACATGAGTTAGACATCCACGATGGGTACATGCATATGACTGATCACAGTTCACCTGAAAAATCACCTTGGGGTTGGAAAGCACTGATTATCTTCTGTATTTTAGGTGGATTATTCATGTTGTTTTTCTGGCTTGCGGTCAGCAATGAACCAGACTACATGCCAAGCCAGCAAAAGAAAGAAAATACCCAGCAGCATGCTTTTAAGAATGCACCTGCGATGTCTCCAGAAGCTTTAGCCAAAGCACAGGCTGACCGTGAAGCTCGTCAGGCGACCTCTTCATCTCATCAGACTCATGAGACGAGCGTGGAAGAGCACAATATGTCTGCTGAAGAACATGCACAGATGGACAATGCTAGCCATGACGAAAATACCACTCATGGCCACTAAGCAGTTCCAAGATCAAATTTAAAAAAGCGAGGTTTTCCTCGCTTTTTTATTTTTTAGTCTTTTAAGCTGAGATACATATCTATATGTGGAATGCCACAATCCAGATATTCTTCACCCTGCACGTCAAAACCCAAGTTCTGATAAAAGCCAATCGCATGTACCTGTGAAGAAAGCTTTAGGAATTCACGTTGCTCTGTCTTGGCCTGATCAATCACAGCCTGCATGATATTTTGGCCGATACCCGTACCACGTGCCGACTGCAACACAGCTACACGACCAATACTGTGATTTTTTAATAAGCGTGCAGTTGCAACGGGTTGATCCTGTAAATAAGCCACAAAATGCGTAGAGATTGCATCCTCAGCATCCCATTCATCTTCGGGAGCAATTTGCTGTTCCTGAATAAAAACGGCTTCACGTATCACTCTGGCATCTTGGGCTAACTCATCCCAACTACCTGACATGATTTTAAGATTTTTATTGTTTAGCATTTAGAACCAATTCCCTGCTGATCCCACTGGTTATTCAATAACAATTCCAGTGAATGTTTTTGAATTCCATACATCTCTTTTAATACCTGAATCTGGGCGAGAACAGCCTGATCTGGCTGTTCATAATCCTTCCGTTTGGTCGCCAGAATCATTTTATTTTTACTGGTGTGTTCTAGGGCCACAAATTCAAAGACCTTGGTTTCATACCCATACGCCTTAAGCAATAAGGCATGAATGGTATCCGTCAGCATTTCGGCTTGCTGCCCAGCATGGATGCCAAACTGCAACATTGGTGACAGCACTTTCGGACTCTGTAATTGCGGTCTTAACTCTTTATGACAGCATGGAGCACACATGATGATCTGTGCATTCAAGCGAATACCGCTATGGATTGCAAAATCGGTCGCCACATCACAGGCATGCAGAGCGATCATCACATCGAGACGTTCCGGTTCATAGGTACGCACATCGCCCTGGAAGAAATCCAGCTGGCTAAAACCAGATTGCTGCGCGACATTCTGACAGAACTCGACCATTTTCGGATTCAGCTCTACGCCGGTGACATACGGCGTCTGACCATGTTTTTGCATATAATCATATAGCGCACAGGTTAAATATCCCTTACCTGAACCGAAATCGACGATACGTAATCCTTGTTCCTGCGGCTGGATTTGAGCCAGTGCGCCTGAGAAAATCTCGACAAATTTATTAATCTGTTTCCACTTACGCGCCATGCTCGGAATGATCTGGCCTTGCTGATCGGTGATTCCTAAATGCTGTAGGAATACACTGTTCTGATCGACATAACGCTGTTTAACCCGGTCATGGCCTTGCTCGGCTTTTGCCTTTGTAGGGGCAGGTTTTGTTTTACTTCGTGTCAGCATGGCCTTTTTCTTGTTTATCTTCAGCTGTAATTCTTCCTGATCGGTAAACAGGTTGGCTTGCTTGCAACAGGCCAATAATTCCGTTACTTGAGTCAGGGCTTCATGCAAAGGATAGTTTTTGGTGACATCCTGAGTCTTGTATCGATAGACACAGCTCAAAACCTTCTGTTCATTGAGCGAAATGACTCTAAAGGTCATTTTCTCCAATTGTTCAAGTTCACCTTTATACTGACTTAAGATCAGACGATCAAAATGATCAGTTTCAAAGGCTTGCTGAAAAGCCTCCAAGAACTGTTGTTCCTGAACCGAGAGAGAAGTCGATGTCGACATAAGAAAAACCTGATATGAATTGCTGCTCAAGTTTAATTGTTCTTAACTTAAAAGCAAAATTGAATTATTATACAAGTGTATATTTAAAAAGAATGACAACCATGCAGAATGCTCCCCTAGTTCCAGATTATGATCACAATGAGGAACGGATTAATTATATTAGTCACGGCCTCGGTGCTGCACTGGCTTTAATTGCCGGTATTTTATTGATTATTAAAGGCTCTTATTTGAGTGCCGGACAATGGATCGGCCTTTGGGTCTATGCTTTCAGCATGATTCTGCTGTTTTCCACTTCGATGCTCTACCATATGTCTACGGCTGCTGACCGACGCTATTTTTACAAAAAAGTTGATCATACGGCAATTTACTACCTGATTGCAGGTACCTATACCCCGTTTCTATCAATTGCGATTCCAACGGCCAAAGCCCAGTATTTACTGATTGCCTTGTGGGTGATTGCTGTACTTGGAACACTATTCAAGTTCATTTTCATCAACCGTTTCCAGAAACTTTCTTTAGTCGCTTATCTGGTCATGGGATGGCTGGCACTACTGGTTATGGACGATATGCAGCAGTACTTAAGTGCTCAATCTTTAACCTTTCTGATCATTGGTGGCTTAGCATACACCGTAGGTGCATTGTTTTACGCTTTAAAAAGAGTAAGATATACCCACGCTATCTGGCACATTTTTGTATTGATAGGCGCAGGATCACATTTTCTGTCTATCTATCTTTACGTGATTTAATCATCTCATTTCTCCATTTCAGTGACCCTGAGCGAGTTGAAACGAGAAGATTGCAGTTGTTTTTTTAAAAAATTACGCCTTTTTTAAAAAGATTACGCTTTTAAAACTAAGTTTTTTATTTTTAGTAAGTGTAAGGTTATTCATGGCGTCTTCTGATTCTATCGCTGTAACAGAAACTACAGCAACCAATTCAAAATTTCGTGTTTTAACAGCAAGTTTAGTGGGCACTACAATCGAATTCTTCGATTTCTATATTTATGCCACAGCTGCCGTTATTATCTTCCCTTATCTGTTCTTCCCTACAAGTACAGATCCTATGACTGCGACTATTCAGTCGCTGGCAACCTTTGCGATTGCCTTTATTGCGCGTCCAATCGGTGCTGCACTCTTTGGTCATCTGGGAGACCGGATCGGACGTAAAGCGACACTGGTCGCGGCCTTGTTGACCATGGGCCTTTCTACCGTTGCCATTGGTTTATTGCCAACTTATGCACAAATCGGTATTGCTGCGCCATTATTGCTGGCCCTTTGCCGTTTAGGCCAAGGTCTTGGTTTGGGTGGTGAATGGTCAGGTGCGGTTCTACTGGCAACTGAAAATGCGCCAGAAGGCAAACGTGCCTGGTATGGTATGTTCCCGCAACTTGGTGCACCAATTGGCTTCATTCTGGCAACAGGTTCATTCTTGACGCTTGGCGCATTCATGTCTGAAGCAGAGTTCATGCAATGGGGCTGGCGTATTCCATTTATCTCTAGTGCGCTACTGGTGATTATGGGTTTATGGATTCGCTTGAAATTGCATGAAACCCCTGCATTCCAGAACGTGTTGAAAAAGCAGAAAGAAGTGAATGTACCCTTCTTCGAAGTATTCAAAAAGCATTCTAAAATGCTGGTATTGGGTACCATCGCTGCGATCTGTACATTCGTGGTGTTCTACCTGACGACTGTATTCGCATTGCAATGGGGTACTAAACAGCTCGGCTATACACGTGAAGAATTCCTTCAATTGCAATTAGTTGCAACTTTGTGCTTTGCTGCATTTATTCCACTTTCAGCAGTTCTTGCAGAAAAATTCGGTCGTAAGACAACTTCAATCGCGGTATGTGTGGTCTCTGCTATTTTCGGTATCTTCTTTGCCGATATGCTTGAATCAGGCAGTACACTGGTAGTGTTCTTCTTCTTATGTATCGGCCTAGCGATCATGGGTCTGACTTATGGTCCAATTGGTACCGTATTGTCTGAAATCTTTCCGACTTCAGTACGTTATACCGGTTCTGCCCTGACCTTTAACCTGGCAGGTATTTTTGGTGCATCTTTCGCGCCATTGATTGCAACAAAACTGGCAACAACTTATGGCTTGTCTGCAGTAGGTTATTACCTCACAGCAGCATCTATCCTGTCATTACTTGCATTCTTGCTGATCCGTGAAACTAAAAATGATGATGTAAACAATCAGATCTAAGGATCATGACAAATTAAGTCATCTCAATCAAAGCCAGCAGTTCACGCTGGCTTTTTTTTATGATTTCACAACAAAAACTTGCTACTTCTTTGCTGATATTTCGGGAACAATCAAATAAATAAAGCCAGAGAATGAGGCAGAGTGATGCAGGATCTTATTGAGCAACTTACTCAAGAACAGCTGGTAGATATTGTGATTCTGCTAGAGGATGATAAAAAACTAGAAGCCATTCGCTATATCCGGACGCATACAGCTTTAGATGAATCACAGGCGATACAGGTCATTGATGAAATTGTCAGAGAGCATGATCTGGCGCTTAATCGAGACAATAAAGGCAATATCGGCCCACGCTTTACTGATGATGCTGATGAAAATATTCCGGTGGTAACTACATCTTTGGAAGTTCCAGATCATCCCAACCTTAGCATCGCTAAAGATACTGAGGTGGCTGCACAGCAAGTCGGCAAACGTGTGCCCGGCCGTGAGATTGAAAAGAAAATCTGGATCACCGCAGCCGTTATTTTACTGATTATTATTGTGCTCTGGCTACTGCTTTAACAGCAGCGAATGAATCAGTTTTTTTAGACCAATTCGATAATATCAATGGTTGGTGGTACGCGAAAACGAAATGGTACCCCTACCATGCCCGTTCCCACGGTCACAAATACATCTGCATGCTCATGCCGATACAAGCCTTTTTTATGGCCCAGAATGGAAACCTTTTTCATCACATAATCCGTCAGCCAGGGTAACTCGACCTGCCCACCATGCGTATGTCCAGAAAGCATCAATGGTCGTGTTGGCAATTTCGGCACCATATCCACGGTATCTGGATTATGCGACAGAATCACCCAAGGCTTGTCTTGAGGCAGATCCGGCATTGCGCGCATATCGGTTTTTCCAGCCCACAAATCCCCTACCCCGAGCAGACGAAATTCATCAAACTCGACAATCTGCCCTTCAATGTCCATAACCTGATTCACTTCCAGCGCATAACGAAGCAATTCCTGAATCGGAGGGCCAGGATACTGTTCATCATGATTCCCTGTCACCGAATATACCGGCGCATGAATTTCTTTTAAGACCGCCAGCTCCTGTGCCAGTTTATTTTCCGGTTCATAAGTCCAGTCTCCTGCGACCACTACCAAGTCAGGTTTCAGATGATTCAACTTATGTACAATCTGTCTTAACTGGCGTTCATGTCCGGAAAACAGGCCAATATGTAAATCTGCAATCAGGGCAATCCGTACCGGTTTTTTAAGTTTCTGTTGAGGATTGATTTGATAAGGCGTGGTTTCGACCCGAATCAAATGCGGCTCGATAAACCGTGCATAACTGAGTACGGCACTAATCACGAAAATAAAAATAGACTCATGAATCGAATAGTAGCCCATCCATCCTGCATAAATACTGAAGAACACCAGCGGAATCAGCAAATAGGCCAGATAGAAAGCCAGCAGGTGACAAAATGCTTTAAAGGGATGAATGGTTTCTGTACGCGACTGACTCGACCAGGCCTGATACACTGCCCAAACGGCAAGAATGGCCATGCCTAGATAAAAATAAAAAAGTACGGAACTGGTATCCCACATAGATTTGCCTTGTCGAGTCGAGGAGCTGATTAGTGGCTTTATATTTATCTTTTCATAGCTGGCAATTATACTCAATCCAAATTTTTCAGTCTTTGATGTTTATGGTAAATGCTCCCCACGCTTCCGCTCATTCAAAACCCTCTGGCTTATCAAAAGCTTATCGCTATAAAGCTGGCATTTTACTGAGCTGCAGCCTGGTACTCGGCATTCCTGCTTGCAGTACGCTGCCTCCGCAAACTGAACAGCCTAGCCGGATGGCATTTGAAACGGATACATCGCAAACCAGTCTGGCCCAGATTGTTGAACCTTTACGTCGGCAGAATATTGGCCTGACCGGTTATCACGTGTTACCAGATCCGCTCGAAGCACTCGCTGCACGTATCCAGCTGATTAATAAAGCGGAACGCAGTCTGGATCTGCAATATTATATCTGGGATAACGACCGTATTGGTGCACTGGCTCTGCATGCCCTCATTCAGGCAGCAGACCGTGGCGTAAAAGTCCGTCTACTAATGGATGATAACAATGCCAAGAAAATGGAAGGTATTTATCTGGCGCTGGACCAGCACCAGAATATTGAGGTCAAACTGTATAACCCCTACCGTTTCCGTAAATACCGTGCCATGGATATGCTGCTGGATCTAAAACGGATCAACCGCCGAATGCATAATAAAAGCTTTATTGCCGATAACCAGATTGCCCTGATTGGTGGCCGTAATATGAGTAACCAGTATTATAACGTCAGTGACAGTTATCAGTTCTCTGATGTAGATGTGATGTTGGTCGGTGCCGCTTCTGATGAAATCATTCATTCTTTTGATGAATACTGGAATGATGATTATGCCTATCCGGTTCGGCAGATTGTTAATCCTCGTCATCATACGCTACGCTACCCGAGCCTGAAACAGCAGCTGGAAGAATATAGCCATGATACTGCAATCCAGAACTACCTGAATCTGGCCAATCGTTCACAGGCTTTCGATAAATGGCTGGAACACAACATTCAACTTGATTGGGTAGAAGCTGAAGTCGTCAAAGATCCACCAAGTAAAATCAAGTCAAAGGCTAAGACTGAAGATCACTTGAACTTCCAGTTATTACAGCATCTGGAAAAACCGGAAGAAAGTGTGGATATCGTGTCGGCCTATTTTGTACCGGAAAAACAGGGTGCAGAACGTCTCAAGAAATTGGCTTCAGAAGATGTCAAAGTTCGAGTACTGACCAATTCTTATAAGGCCAATGACGTGCCGCTGGTCCATGCCTTTTATGCTAAATATCGTCAGGAATTGCTAGAAAATGATGTAAAACTTTACGAGTTTTTGGCCGCGCCAGATGCCGACAACCTGAATGCCAATACTGAAGAGCTGGCACAAAAAGCGAAGGTCAGCTTAAAAGGCCTGAGCCGTTCCAGCCTGCATGCCAAACTGATGGCCATTGACCAGAAACAGGTATTTATTGGTTCTTTTAATTTCGATCCACGCTCAGCTTATTTGAATACTGAAATTGGCGTATTGCTAAATAGTCCTAATCTGGCCCGTGCGGTACACGAAACCATGGACAAGAATTTAAGCAAGTATGCCTATAAGTTGGTTCTGGATGCCAACCAGAACATTAACTGGAAAATCCGCAATGCCAAAGGTGAAACAAAGACCTTTAAAAAAGAGCCAGGAATGAAGTGGTATCAAAAAGCCTCAATAAAATTCCTGTCAATACTCCCGATCGAAGGTTTTATGTAATGAATATCTCTGAGTATTTCTAATAAAAAAGCCTCTTAATGAGGCTTTTTTAATACTTTGGCTTGCAACCTTTGCAAACCCTCCAGCATATTTTCATGTACTAATGCAGTCAGGCTTTCTACTGTATGCCCTTCAGTCGAAATTGCTGGTAAGGCCATCAGATGAGCTGTCACTTTAGGCATTTCCAGAACATTCTGTACATGTTTGGCAAAACTGATGTTCCCAATAAAAGGCGCCACCATATCCAGTTCACCCTGCTGATTCACATAACAGATCAGACAGATTTGTACCGGACGTTGCGCTTCAATCGCTGCACCCAGAATACGTCCATAAATTTTTTTAATTGAGCGTCCATCAGATGTGGTCGCCTCAGGAAAAAATAGAACTGGAATATTCTGTTTCAGGAAGCCGGTAATCTGTTCACGGATTCTGACCGAATCTCCTGAACCACGCTTGATAAATAAGGTGCCACCACCTTTAGCCAGCTTGCCTAGAATTGGCCAATTTTCAATTTCAGCTTTGGCCAGAAAAAACACTCGCGCGCCTGAACCCAAAACGGCGATATCCAGCCAGGACACATGATTGCTCACCCATAATGCCGGCTCACGTGGAATCACGCCATGGACCTGAACCTCAATATTAAATACCTTGCACAACTGGCGACAGAAATACTGCACATATCGGGTATTGTTCGGATTATTCGGATCTTTATACAAACCATGACGGTAAACCAGATAAAACCCCTGGCTGATGGCTGCTAATGCAGAAGTCGTTTTTCTTGTATAAAGAAAGAATTTTGCAAAACCTTGTATCTCAGGTGATTGATTTTGTACAGTCGAGTTCATAAAAAGATCACTAAATCCTAAACAAGATACAGGGAATATCCACGAATTAAACCCATTTTATACTGTTCATGTCCAACTTGCATTGATAATAAAAAACGACCAAGTACATCTATATTTTCAATTTAAATTTATTAAATGAATTAAATAAAATAAATCAATCGAAATATTAGATTAAAAAGGATGCTCATCATGCAAGATGAAACAGTGAAATCAGCTGAGATGATTCGGCCCTTAAAAGTATTGAGCTATATCTTGGGTGGTACCCTGTTATATACGGCGCTGCTCGTAACACTTGCACAACTGTTTGTCACGGCACTCTAAAACAAAGCCCGCTATTTCAGTATCTGTAAAGTTCATTTTCAACTAAAATGAAGTTTTCAACTGGAGATTGGCCTGAGTGGAATATTTTGAGCAACATCAGGGAAAAGAACGCGTCATACTGGTCAGTGTGAGCGTACAAATGCTGGATGACCTTGATGCTGAAGAGTTTCATCTGTTAGCTCAATCTGCAAATGCCGAAATTCTGGAACATCTCTTTGTTCAACGCTTAAAACCGGATGCCAAATTTTTTGTGGGTTCAGGAAAAGCAGAAGAAATTGCTGAACGGGTCAAAGAATTGGATGCCAATCTGGTCATTTTCGATCATGCGCTGACACCTGCCCAAGCACGTAACCTTGAAAATGTGGTGCATTGCCGGGTGGTTGATCGTACCGAACTCATCCTCGATATTTTTGCACAGCGTGCCCGTACCTATGAAGGGAAACTGCAAGTTGAACTGGCACAATTACAGCATCTGTCTTCACGACTGGTTCGTAGCCGTACCAATCTGGATAGCCAGAAAGGCGGGATCGGTCTGCGTGGTCCGGGTGAAACCCTGCTAGAAACAGATCGCCGTTTATTGCGTATCCGCATGGGGCAGCTTAAAGCTAAAATAGAAAAAGTTCGCCAAACCCGTATTCAGGGCCGTGTTGCACGCCAAAAAGCGGCTGTTCCAACCGTGTCTTTAGTAGGTTATACCAATGCGGGAAAATCTACCTTATTCAATATTCTGGCCGATAGCGATGTTTATGCAGCAGACCAACTATTTGCGACTCTGGATCCAACTTTAAGACGCCTGCAATGGGACGGCGTCGGTAATCTGGTACTGGCAGATACGGTAGGCTTTGTGCGTAATCTTTCGCATTCACTGGTCGAATCTTTTAAAGCAACTCTGGAAGAAACCGTTGAAGCCACCCTGCTTTTGCATGTGATTGATTCCAGCAGTCCGGAAATGCTTGAACAAATTGAAGCCGTTGAAAAGGTGCTCAAGGAAATTGGTGCCGACGTCCCGGTGTTACGAGTTTATAATAAAATCGACTGTAGCGGTGAAGATGCCAAAATCATTTATCGCCAGCCCGGTCAGCCTGAACGGGTCTATGTTTCAGCACATAGTGGTGAAGGTCTGGATCTGTTACGCAAAGCCGTGCATGAAGCATTAATGGGTCAGATTCAGCACTTTGAACTGGTATTGAAACCTGCCTATGGCAAACTGCGCAATCAACTTTATGCGCTGAACGTGATTCAGTCTGAACATTATGATGATGAAGGTCAGTTACATATCGATGTACGGATTGCACCTCCGAAGCTGGAACAGTTGATCAAACAGGCTCATTTACCGATAGAAGAAATTCTGGGATCTCAAGCACTTCAATTCCAGCGTCCACTTGAAGAGTTTGAAATCCAGCGTAAGATCGAGTAAAACTTGATAAGTAAACTTTTAAATGACATCACCAATGAACTGGATAAAACATATTGACTGGCCAGCATGGATCAGCACTCTCCTCTTAATTATTGTATTTCGTGAAGCTTCAGTCTGGCTAATGACCCAGCTAGATCATCCTGAATTGGGCAACCTGGTCGGACTCATCAGCCTGCTAGTCACCTTATTTGCCTGGCGCTATTTTGGCAAAATTCCAGCGCGTCTGGTGGATACTAATAACAAGCTGATGAAAGAAAGTGCCTTCGCTTTTTTACCGATTAGTGCAGGCGCGCTAATTATGTTGATGCATATGGGACAAAAAATTCCGGCCTTTATGCTGGTGTTATGCCTGAGTACTCTGCTCCCTCTTTGGATCTACGCCAAAATGGCAAAACGCTGGTTATAGGAGTCGCACATGTTTTCTGTTCTTTATGGCTTTGCGATTACCTTAATTGCTTATCTGCTTGCCAAACCCTGCAATCGTGTTATTCCGCAAATTCCTGTGATTGTGTTTAGCATGTTCCTGGTGCTGGTGATTTTATTGGTGCTGGGTATTCCTTATGAGCATTATATGGATGAGGTCAATCCACTGTTTAACCATTTGCTTGGTTATGTCACAGTTGCACTGGCGATTCCGCTAGCCGCCATGCGTTATGATGACCTGCCACTGAAAGCTATTGTCGGAATTCTGGTTTTTGCCAGTATCAGTGCGGTCGCCTTACCGATGGGTCTCGCCTATTTACTACATATGTCTTCTGGCGACATCATGGCCTTTGCCACCCGTGCAGTCACGACACCAATTGCAATTAATATTGCGACCTTACTGGAGGCACCTGTTAGTCTGGCCATTCTGATCGTCATTTTGTCTGGCGTAATTGGTGCAGCATTTTCACCATTTATTTTACGACATATCAATGATGAGCGTGCTTCAGGTCTGGCTCTAGGTCTAGCAGCACATGCGATTGGTACAGCTCAAGCCTGGCAGCGTGGCAGTGTTGCCGGACGTTATGCTACGTTTGGCATGGCAGTGAATGCCGTTTTTACTGCGATCTGGTTGCCAACTTTTATACTTTATCTGCAAAAAATGTGACTCATCAATCAATATTTAACGTTTGTTTCTGAATGAAACTATTCTTACTATAGGGAAATAAAGAATTTTTCACTCAGGAACAGACCTATGAAAAAGGTTCAATTATTATCCTTTTTAGCCCTGACCTTTTTCAGTCATCTGGCTTTCGCTTCCGATATTTCAGGCACCTGGAGAAGTATTGACGATAAAACAGGATCAGCTAAAGCGATTCTGGAAATTCGTGAAACTTCAAATGGTGTTTATACTGCCAAAATTACCAAGATTACGCCTCGTCCTGGCTATACACCGCGCGAAACCTGTGTTTCCTGCCCTGCACCTTATACCAATAAACCGATTCTTGGTCTGGATGTACTCACCGGCTTAAAGGATGCAGGCAATAATAATTTCTCTCAAGGTAAATTGATTGACCCTTTATCCGGCAATATTTACAACACCAAAGCTAAATTAAGTGCCAATGGCAAACGTCTAATCCTACGTGGTTATGTAGGTGTTTCAGCCTTGGGACGCAGCCAGACTTGGATTAAACAAGATTAATTCATGACTTAGTGCACAGAAGCTTGCATTTTCATGCATTAAGTTGTATCAATATTAGACAGATGCTTTTTTTATACAATATAAAACATGCATATAAATATTAGATTCATTTGCTTTAACAGGCTTAGCATCAAACGGATTTTGATGCGCAATATAAGGAGATAGAATGCAAGACATTACCATGTTAAAGATCTTACTGAATTTCTCTGCTTTTACTGAAAATTCAGTAACAAAGCAATTAACATCGACAGGTTTCTGTCATGGGGAATCAACAGGCTTAAAGCAGATTGACCGAGCGATCTGCAACGCTCATTACTCTAAAATCAACCAAAATTAAAAAACCACACGCTTGTGTTTGGGATAGTTTGTTTCATCTATGAAAAAAGGATAAATATAAATGAATAAATCTAAATTAGGATTAATGCTCATTGCTACATTCATGACTGGGACCATTTATGCACAAGACTTGACCGGGACATGGCAACAAATCGATGATAAGACTGGTTCACCCAAAGCACTGATTGAAATCCGTCAGGACAGCAATGGTACTTATGCCGGCAAAATTGTCAAAGTAACGCCTCGTCCAGGTTATACCCCACAAAAAACCTGTAATAAATGTCCTGCTCCTTATACCAATCAGCCGATCTTGGGGATGGACGTACTGACAGGTTTAAAACAGGTCGGTGATAGCGTGAATTATGAAAAAGGTCGTGTGATTGATCCATTGGCAGGTAAAATTTACGATGCCAAGGTTCGTCTAAGCAGCAACGGCAAACGTTTAACCCTACGTGGTTATGTGGGTGTTTCTGCTTTAGGCCGTAGCCAGACCTGGATCCGTCAGGAATAAGTTCACACTTTTTCTCAAAGCTGCCAAACAGGCAGCTTTTTTTATAAATTTAATTCCATGATTTTTAATTATTTATTGACTATTTGTGCAATCTTCCTAACATGTGCGGGCAATAATGAAAAGTTCTTTGGAATGATGGATATGTTAAAGAAGATACTCCTTGCCACATTGACTACAGGATTCATGATGAACCTGTGGGCTCAAGATATTAGCGGAACCTGGCAGCAGATTGATGATAAAACTGGAGCAGCAAAAGCCATCATTGTCATCGAAAAAGAAGCAAATAATACTTACTCAGGCAAGATTGCGAAAATCACGCCACGTCCAGGTTATACACCACGCGAAAAATGTAATAAATGCCCAGCCCCTTATACCGATCAACCGATTTTAGGCATGACTATTCTAAAAGGCCTGAAACACGTTGAAGGCACCAAAAATTATGAAAAAGGTCGTGTCATTGATCCATTGGCAGGTAAAATTTATGATGCCAAGGTTCGTCTAAACAATACCGGCAAGCGTTTAACGCTACGTGCCAGTGTGGGTGTTTCAGTTCTGGGCCGCAACCAGACCTGGATTCGCGCAGACTAATCATCAGCACAATAAAAAAGCCACGTTCAACGTGGCTTTTTTGAGCTTTAAATATTTTAAAATACCGGATTATCGACGGCAAACATTTGCTGGTCTTCCAGTCGATAAGCCATCAGCTGATTACCCCAGACACAACCACCATCGACATTCTGAATTCGCTCAGAAATGGTTTTACCCTGTAAGGCAGCCCAATGCCCAAATACAATTTGATGGGTTGCGGCAGTTTTCGATTCAAATTCAAACCAGGGCTTAAAGCCTTCCGGCATTGGATCATTCAGAGAGTCTTTAAAACTGTATTCTAAACGTCCTTCTGTATCGGTTAAACGCATCCGGGTCAGGTAATTCACGATACAGCGTGTACGCTCATGACCTTCTAATTCATCTGACCAGAGTGTAGGCTCTTTCCCAAACATTTCCTTTAAGAAAGTATCCACCACCTCAAAATCATCATGGGCAATAATGGCTTCTACTTCTTTAGCCAATTCAGCCGTCTTGGCTGCATCCCAGATATTGGGAATACCGGCATGGGTCAGTACCGTCTGTTCATTCGGAAACAGACACATCGGCTGTTTACGGATCCAGTCAATTAACTCATCACTGTCGATCGCATCAATCACATCACGGACATTATCCTTGTCTTTAATCGGCTTAATACCGCGTGCATAAGCCAGCAAAGTCAGGTCATGATTACCCAGCACTGTTGCCGCCACGCCATTATCGACAAGCTTTTTAATGAAGCGTAATGCACCCAGCGAGTTTTCCCCTCTAGCCACCAGATCACCAGCAAACCAGACAAAGTCCTGATCAGGATCAAAACGGATTTCTTTCAGCAGTGCCTTCAAGGCTTCAAAACAGCCTTGTACATCACCAATCACATAATTGTATCGAACAGTGCGGGTCATTATTTTTAAGCTACCATTTGATCAGATAAAGCCACAAATTGGGCAAGTGTAAGTGTCTCTGGACGTGCCATTGGATCCACACCTGCCTTTTCAAAACCATCTTCAACCAGCATCCCTTTCAGGCTATTACGCAAAGTCTTACGGCGCTGGGTAAATACATGCGATACCAGACGAGCCAAAGCTTTTTCATTTTTTGCCACGATCGGTTTTACATCATATGGCTCCAAACGGAACACGGCAGAAGTCACTTTTGGTGGCGGATTAAAAGAACCTGGCGGCACTTCAAACAGAAAAGTCGGTTTGCAGTAATACTGGATCATCACCGACAAACGACCATATTCTTTGGTGTTCGGCGAAGCTGTAATACGATCGACCACCTCTTTTTGTAGCATGAAATGCATGTCTTTCACTTTGTCACCAAATTCCAGGAGATGGAACAACAGTGGTGTCGAAATGTTATAAGGCAGGTTTCCGACTACACGTAGCGGACGACCTTCTTCAAACAAATTGGTGAAATCGTATTTCAGTGCGTCTGTTTCAATAATGGTTAAACGTTCAGGATGCGGCACACGACCCGGCAAACCAGCGGCCAAGTCACGGTCCAGCTCAAGTACGGTCAAGGCATCACATTCACCAATTAAAGGAGATGTCAAAGCAGCCAGACCCGGACCAATTTCAACAATATTTTCGCCTGCACGCGGATTTACGGAACGCACAATTTTGGCAATGACACGTTGGTCATGTAAGAAGTTTTGACCAAAACGCTTACGCGTGTGATGCCCTTCATCTTTTGGGTTTAAGGCATTAATCTGATACATAGACATTTCCAACGTGTAATAAAGACGAGATCATTGACGCGCTAAATCCAGCGCCAAATCCACAGCCACATGTAAGCTTGAGCTTTTCGCAAGGCCTGTACCTGCGAGGGAGAGTGCTGTGCCGTGATCGACAGAAGTTCGGATAAACGGTAAGCCCAAAGTAATATTGATGGCTTCACCAAAGCCCTGAGATTTTAACACAGGTAAGCCCTGATCGTGATACATCGCCAGAACAGCATCGGCATCTTTCAAGTTTTCAGGAGTAAATAAAGTATCTGCAGGCAAGCTCAGGCTCATATTGATACCTTGAGTACGGTAAGTCTCCAGTACTGGATTGATGACTTCAATCTCTTCCATCCCCAGATAACCGCCCTCACCTGCATGTGGGTTTAAACCACAGACCAGAATATGCGGATGTTCAATTTTGAATTTGGATTTCAGGTCGTGAATCAGGATATTAATCACCTGATGCAGGCGTTCCGGAGTAATCGCATCAGCAACTGCACGAAGTGGAAGATGTGTGGTTGCTAAAGCCACGCGCAAGGTTTTGGTTGCTAACATCATCACCACACGCGGTACACCTGCGAATTCCTGGTAATACTCGGTATGACCGCTAAAATGGATGCCTGCATCGTTAATTACCGACTTTTGCACTGGTGCAGTCGCTACACCCACGCTTTTATTCGTCATAGCATATTCAGCTGAACGACGTAGCTGCTCCAGTACATAAGCGGCATTATGGCTATTCAGCTGTCCTAGTACTACCGGCTCTTTTAAAGGCACGTGCTCGACATAAAGCTGACCTTTTTCTGAAGAAGTCGTTTGCCCTGTATATTCAATCAGTTCAACCAGAAGTTTTAACTGCTGCGCCCGTTGACGGAGCATTTCCAGATCGGCAAGTACCACCAATGGACGTTCATCAATACGATCCGCCAAACTCAGGCAGATATCTGGACCAATTCCGGCAGGTTCACCACTGGTAATATATAAAGGCAGCATGACTTTCTTCTGTATTATCAATTGTCCTTATTTTAGTACAAATTTCACAGGGAAAGTTCTAGATAAAGGTTTAGATGATGTTTATTCAAATAATACTGTACCTTTCTCATTATATTAAAGAGAGATAAAACCGGACTGACATCAATGAACCCTATAAAGAGTTTCAGGCAATCATCTCAATACTCGACATGTTTAGCTTTTGGCATTTTCAGGGAGGATTACCTCCAGTTTAGAAAGCAAACCTAAGCAGAATCGAAGACGGGCCATTTGTTCAAGAAATACATATTAAAAAACAAGTGAATCCATTCATACAAAGATGTACCCCTAGTCTTAGGTCCGTTTTATTATTTAATGATTAATCATATGTGTTTATAGGCTAAAAATCCTACTGGTCATTTATTGAAAGACGTTGTAAAATACAGCGCTTGAAATTTTATATTTTCATTGTGGTTCTCCCGGCTTTCGGGTAGAATTCGGTCTCCTTTTGTTTGGACAGCTTCCATAGTCCAAACCAACTATAATAGGTAGTGGTTTAATGAAAACTCTCAGCGCTAAGCCAGCTGAAGTTCAACACGACTGGTACGTTGTTGATGCTTCTGGCAAAACTTTAGGTCGTCTCGCGACTGAAATCGCTCGTCGTTTACGCGGTAAGCATAAAACTTCTTATACTCCTCACGTTGACACTGGTGATTACATCGTTGTTATCAATGCTGAGCAAGTTCAAGTGACTGGTAACAAATCACTTGACAAGAAATACTATCGCCATACTGGTTTCCCTGGTGGTATTCGTGAAACTAATTTTGAAAAATTAGTTGCTCACAAACCAGAAGAAATTTTCCAACGCGCTGTAAAAGGCATGTTGCCAAAAGGTCCTCTTGGTTATGCAATGATCAAAAAAATGAAAGTGTACGCTGGTACTGAGCATCCACATACTGCTCAACAGCCACAAGTTTTGGACATCTAAGGGATACAGCACATGGCTACTAACTATGGTACAGGTCGCCGTAAGACCGCAACTGCACGTGTTTTCCTATCTGCTGGTACTGGTAAACTCGTAATCAACAACCGTTCTTTAGAACAATACTTCGGTCGTGAGACTGCTCGTATGGTTGTTCGTCAACCTCTAGAACTTCTTGAAGCGACTGAGAAATATGATCTTTACATCACTGTTGCTGGTGGTGGTATCGGTGGTCAAGCAGGCGCTATCCGTCACGGTATTACTCGTGCACTGATCGCTTCTGACGAAACTCTTAAACCTGCTCTTCGTCAAGCTGGTTTCGTTACTCGTGATGCTCGTGAAGTTGAACGTAAGAAACTTGGTTTACGTAAAGCTCGTAAACGTCCTCAATTCTCTAAACGTTAATTCGTTTACCGAATCGGACAAAAAACCCTGGTTTATTCCAGGGTTTTTTTATGGTTTTAAAATGACCACTTAATATTATCTTTATTGTCATTGTTCATGCACATCCTTACCCCATACTCCTTCATGACACCAGAAGGATTTGGTCAGATAATAATTCGCAACACCGATGATAATAAACAGAATGATTAAGCCGAAATTCATGATCATGTTGTTCTGCTCCTTTCATTTTTTTCTCTACTCTACCCTGCCTTAGTCCAATTGGCTTTTTATGCTTCGTGCTTTTTAGGTTGATTTTTAGTATCCTAGTCTATTCATTAGAACTTAATCAGGATTTATGTCAGTCGAAAGCGCGCCACTTCAAGGACTCACCTTATATAGCCATGCCGATGACTTTCGTTCCCATTGGATTCGCTACGTACTTGCCGAAAAGCAGATTAAATATAACCTGATCCTGGTCGGTAGTGATGATGAAGATCTGGCCAGCCTCAATCCTTATAACCAGCTGCCCATGCTGATTGAAAATGATTTAAAATTATTCAATACCAGCATCATTTCCGAATATATAGACGATCGTTACCGCCAGAACAAGCTCTATGCAGATGCTCCCATGCCTCGTGCGGAACAGCGACAATATATCTGGCGTTTTGAAAATGACTGGCTCAAACTGGCCGATATTATGCTATGTCATCCGGATACTCTGGATACTGCAGCCAAAGTGAAGGCTCAAAAACAGTTGCATGATATCCTGATTTCATTAACGCCCCTGTTCCAGCATTTCCCTTATTTTATGTCGGAACATTTCAGCATCTTGGATTGCATGCTGGCTCCCATTTTCATTCGACTTAAAAGCATGGGAGTAGAATTACCTCGACAACAATGTCGTCCATTTTATTTATATTGCCAGCGAGTTTTTAGCCGTCCTGCATTTGCAAAATCCATGACCTTGCAGGAAAAAAACCGCTACCAAGAGCAAATCAAACCTGTAGAGAAACATCATGTCTGAACAAGAATTCAACTTAAGTCCTACCCGTCCCTATATGGCACGTGCAATCTATGAGTGGATTTGCGATAACAATATGACGCCTTATCTGCTGGTCGATGCTACACGTCCAAACACCATGGTACCCGAGCAGTTTATTAAAGATGGCCAGATTGTCCTGAATATTGTGCCGCATGCAGTTCATGCGCTGAATATGGATAATGAAGCCATCACCTTCTCAGCACGTTTTGGTGGTGTATCACGTGATATCTATGTACCGATGGCAGCAGTCCTCGGGATCTATGCACGTGAAAATGGTCAAGGATTATTCTTTGATCCAAATGAATATGAGCATACACAAAGTGATGAAGATGCTTTAAAATCAAGCACTGAAGAACAGCCTGAGCCCGCAAAGAAAAAACCAACCCTAAGGTTATTAGATTAAAAATAATGGAGTAAGTGAATGGCTTTTGATTTAGTACAATATTTTGTTGAACAGATAGAAACTCAAAAGCCTGAGCTTCTACAAGGCTATACAAAAGAAGAAAGACGTAAATATATTTCAGAAATCAATGCTCTCACTTTAGGCAAACTGATTAGCGAATGGCGTAACAATCCGCAAAAAATATATAATGAAATCAAGCATCCAGATAAACTTTATATTCTGGAAATCGCCCGTCACCTGACTACCCGAGTGGAAAACAAGTCAACTTTACCGAAACCCGAGCTGGAGCAGCTCACGTCTGAAATTTTCCATTTTCAGCTGACTGAATTGAAGCAGTTACATGATACTGGCAATCATAATCAGACCAGTATCCAAGAGCTGTTGAAAGGACAAATTGAACATTTGTCTGGGCAAGCAGATGATTGGGTTTGGACAACAAATAACCTAACAGAACTCAAAGGCTCTAAACCAATTCATGAAGAAGAGCTATCATTAGAAGCATCAATGAAGGAGTTTAGCCAAATGGTTCATCAAAATAGCCAGCATCATGATGTTGAAGAAGTTGCTGTTGTAGAAACACCAACCTGGGCAAAAATCGTTGAGCCAGTGGTTGCGCTTGCGATTCTTTGGGTATTGATTGAAGCAGTATTACGCGTATTTGCATAACTACTTCAACCTCAAAAATTTAGTTTTACTAAAAGCCAATGAGATATTGGCTTTTTTTATTCTTTAAATTTATCAGGGAATGAAGTGAATCTATTTTTTCAACTGAAATTTTTACCTAATTAGTTCCATAATCCATTCAAAATATTTTGTTACATCTTTTAGATTAAGATGAGATTATAGATCAAAAAATAATCACAGAATCATTTCACATATCATTAAATAAAAAGATAAATGCATCACATAATTAAAAAGTACAAGTTAAAAATTAAAATCCAAAGTAAGCCATTAAATTTTATATGGTTTTTACTTCAATTGTAATTTACTCCCCCATTTTTATAATGAATTTGAATGAAAAAGATAATATTTGAACTTCATCAAATACAACTAACGCATCAACTATTTTTATAACAGGGAAATAATTATGGCTAAGGTAACCTAAGATACACTTACAGACATTGATGGTTTCGTTGCTGCAGCATTAGCTGATGGTGAAAGCGGCTTGGCTTTAGCAACTCAAGGTGGTGGCAATATCGATCTTGAACTCGCAGCAGCCGGCAATACAGAAGTGATTCGCGCAAAACGCCGTGTAGCGAATTCATTAAATCTGAATGACTCGATTGAAGATATTCTGATTACGCTGGGCAAGCAATATCATCTCATTCGCCCACTCGAAAAGAATAACAATGTATTCCTGTATCTTGTACTGGATCGTTCTAAAGCAAACCTGGCTATGGCTCGTCATGAGCTTAAATCTTTTGAACAAGGTTTAGACTTTAGCTAATACACAGTTTTCCCCTTTATTTCATGCAATAAAGGGGATCCTTATGCGCTTCACCCAATAAAATATAAACTTTAATCGAGACTTAAAATGCATAGGCATTATATTCATATTGGAATAGCAGGTTTAAGTATTCACGATGCAGATGAACTAAAAAAAACTTTACAACACATCATTCCTGACCATTTTATCCTGCAATGGAACACTGCTTCCGATCCTCATCTCGATTGCCTGTTTGTATATGAATACTTTCTTGAAACAGAGGGTATTCAACGTGTTCTCAAAAACCAAAAATGCCCTTATTTATGCATTTCTAAAAATACTCAATACTCGAACCAGATTATAAATAATACGCTCGCTTTACCCCTGCAAAATACACAAAATCTCAAGCACTGGTTTGAGCAAAACGTCCTAAATTCAGAAATTACCTCAGAAATAGAAGAACCTATATTTTCAGCCCCCGTTCAGAGCCAGGAATCTTCTAACCATCCTTACACCATTAACTTTTTTAAAGAGATGCTGCATCCTGAAAAAGGTAAATTACATCTCTATGATCAGCATGGCACCATTGCCATTATTGACTCAGCAAAAAACCTGGCCTGGTTAAACAAAGACCGGGCTGAAACTGGCACAGACTTTTCTTTTCAATATGACTTCGCATCTACTAGCGACCTCTTAAAAGTGACACGTAGAGAAACGCAGATTCTCCAAGACTGGTTATGGAATTTTTTCTGGAACTCGCCTAGTTTTGCTCAGATCGCACCTGAAGATGATCACTATAAAATTCACTACTGGCCAAAGCTGGCTCATTCGCTGCATAAAAAACGTATTTTTCAGATATCTGCCTGCTTTATTCAAGGCGCTAAAATTTCAAAAATTGCTGAGCAACATGCGATTTCCTTACTTACGCTTCGACAATTTATCGCAGCCAGTATGGCTTCGGGAAATATTGAAAAAATTAATGCTTGGGAAAGTCGCTATCGCACCACTGAGCCAGTTGAAAGAATAGAACAGCAAAGTTTCATTAAAAGCTTTTTTGGAAAGCTTCGATTTAAATTTGGATTTTAATAAAGTAAATACTTATGATTTTACAACAATATAAAATCGTTTTTGCGGGTTCCATGGGTGCAGGTAAAACAGCCGCAATACGTTCCTTATCTGATATACCAGTGCTACTCACTGAGGCACTGAATACTGACGACCGCAGTCATTCAAAAATGGAAACCACGGTAGGAATTGATTATGGTGAAATTACATTAGAAGATGGAACCAAAATTGGCCTGTATGGGACGCCTGGACAAAGCCGCTTTGACTTTATCTGGCCTGTCATCTGTCAAGGCGCACTAGGTGCTATTATTCTCATTGATCATACAGTGAATGATCCGATCCAGGAACTGGAAAGCTATATCGAAGTATTCCAGGAATATACCAATAATATTGCCATTGGGATTACGCATAGTGATCTTGAAAGCCCTCATTTTATCCAGATTTATAAGGACTGGCTGATCCAGCAGGATCTCTATACCCCCCTCTTTTTTGTAGATGCTCGTCAAAAAGACGACATCTTGCTTCTCTTAGAAGCCCTCATTACTTCAATCGAAGTCAACCATAACCTCATGAGCTAAGGATTAAAGCATGCTTACTATACAAGAAAGACGTCAAGCTCCCGAAGCCCTCGTTCAGCATGCCAAACAGCAAATTCAGGAGATCATTAGCAATGTTCGTGGCGTATATTATGTAATGGTCTGCTCAACAGATGGGTTTGAATTGGCCACAATTCATAAGAAAGACAACTATAACAATAGCAAGCTTGCTGCTGTGAGCAGTTCGATTTTAGCGATGGTTTCTGCATTTACTAAAGAGATCCATCTTACTGGCTGTCAGAGTATTACTTTGGATGCAGAAAATGGAAAAGCCATTTTGACAGCAGTTGCAGCACCGAAACACCCTCTTATTCTGGTCACTTTAGCTGAAAAAGACATTTTATTGGGTCAGGCCCTGTATATGCTGAAGAATGCCACACAGTCCATTATCGCTGCAGATCAATAATAACTAGATTCAAAAAGGCTTAAATTTATTTAAGCCTTTTTCTATTTCATCTTTATTTCACGCATAAAAAAAGCCCCCTGCGTGAGCAGAGGGCTTTTGGAATAATGAGCTGGCGATGACTTACTCTCACATGGGAGACCCCACACTACCATCAGCGCTAAGAGGTTTCACTTCTGAGTTCGGGAAGGGATCAGGTGGTTCACTCTTGCTATGGTCGCCAGCACA
>NZ_VPEG01000043.1:0-19881 GCF_013417275.1 Acinetobacter sp. YH16038
GTTCAAATGGCGATTCAGCGTTTAATTGGTTTTGGGAAAAAAGAAGAGTTTAAGGAAATTTTGGCAATTTTAAGAAAGCAGAATCCTGATAGGATAAGGGTTCTGTGAAATTTGTCGTGTACAGAGTTAAATGAATTAAAACAAAAGAATAGAGTCAGGCATGGATGCTTTAAGTAAAATTTTTGATGATATTCATCTGGAAAAATCCGAATATCTCTACCTCAATGTGTTTCATCCAGGCGGGTTTGATTATCAGTATGAACCTTCCATGCTGGCTTATGTATTATTACAGGGTCAAGCGCAATTAATATTCAAAGATGGCGATTTGCTTGAGCTGCAACAAGGTGATCTGGTGTTATTGCCTGCTGGTTCTGCCCATCGGATTTCTAGTCCCGGCAATGCGGATTTTTCTGAACATCATTCGATCAATTCTTATTTTCAGACTCATGCACAGCAATGTGTGGATCTCAATATCACCCATTCAGCAGAACGCAGTTTTATCCTGGCGATTCGTTCCAATCTGGATATCCAGATGGCGAAACCGCTACTGAGTGCTTTACCTAAATTTCTGCACATTCAGCATATTCTGGGAGATACAGCACCAGAATGGTTACAAGTTGGTTTGCAATTTCTGGCATTGGAAACCCAGCAACTTCGTCCGGGACGAGACAAAATTCTGGATCATCTGGTCAGTATTTTACTGATTGAATGCGTACGAGATTATATTTTGAATCTGGAAAATGCTTCGAGCTGGCTGAATGCTCTTTCGCATCCTGAACTATCTAATGCCTTGGCAGCAATTCATGGCAAACCAGAACAGCCTTGGACCGTAGAAAGCCTGGCTGAACAATGCCATATGTCGCGTTCCAAATTTGCCCAGCTGTTTACCCAGATTGTTGGTGAGCCACCATTGGCTTATCTGCAACAGCATCGACTTCGCCTGGCAGCACAATATCTCAGAAATAGCGGATTTAGCATTCAGCAGATCGCCTATCTGGTGGGCTATTCTTCGGAAACGGCGTTTAGTCAAAGCTTTAAAAAACAGTTTGAACAAACCCCGACCCGATACCGTATTGCCTGTCAAAAAAGCAAGACGCCTTTATTGGACTAAGGCTAGTACCGCTTTGACAGGATCTTCACTGTTGCCGGAAAGCAGCTGCTTGTGCATGGTGAGATGCTGCATCACCTGAATTTGAGCTGCTTCAATATCCATCAATTTTTCAATTTCAGCAGCCAGGTTTTCAGGCGTTGCTTCTGACTGGATTAATTCTTGAATGACTTTTTTACCAGCAATGATATTTGGCAACGAGAAATAAGGAATTTTGACCAGCAATTTGGCAATCTGATAAGTCAGCCAGTGCAATTTATAAAAGGTCACCATCGGACGATGCAATAACATGGCTTCCAGTGTCGCAGTGCCTGAAGCTAACGCAATGATATTAGATGCATTCATCACCTGACGGCCAATTTTTGACTCACTACTGGTATTTTCCATCAGGCGGATATGTGCTTTTAAACTGTCCGGATATTGTGCCAGCAAGTTTTCAATCTGCTGTTTACGCATCTCATTAATGGCGGGAATCAGAAACGTATAATCCGGATATTTCTGATGCAGAATTTTGGCTGCATCCAGTACCAATGGTCCTAAGCGTTCAATTTCACCACGGCGGCTACCTGGCAGCAGTGCAATATATTTTTGTGCAGGATCTAAGCCCAGTTCTGCCTGCGCTTCAGCCAGATTATTGTTGAGGGGTAACTGACTTGCCAATGGATGACCGACAAAAGCTGCCGGAACATCCCATTTTTTGAAAAATGCTTTTTCAAATGGAAACAGGCACAGTACCAGATTAATGCTGGCCTTGATGCCATGCACACGTCCCTGACGCCATGCCCAGACCGAAGGGCTGACATATTGCACGGTCTTAATCGGTAACTGTTTTTGCTTCAGGGTCTTGGAAAGTCGCAAATTAAAATCAGGCGCATCAATTCCAATGAAAACATCGACGGGATCTTTCGTCCAGGTCTCGACCAGACCATCACGAACCGCGAACAGTTTTTTAATATCTTTCAGGACTTCAACAATGCCCATGACCGAGAGAATATCCATTGGATAGTAGCTCTTGAAACCTTCAGCCAGCATTTGCGGCCCACCAATCCCTTCAAATTCTGCATCAATACCCTGCTCTCGAAAACTACGGATGAGCTTCGCACCAAGCGTATCTCCCGATACCTCTCCCACCACGATTCCGATTTTAAGTTTCCGATTCTGCAAGTGTATTCCCTCAAATGAGACAAATTAATTCCGTTCAGATTCTATCATAAAGCATGATTTGAGCATGCCTAAGTGTTGAACTCACAAATCTTGGCTACCTCAAATAATTAAACTACTGGAATCTGGACAATGCGCGCGCCTTAGCCCAGCTTAAAAATTAAAATAAATTTAAAGCGGCTGATCTTTAAACAAATAAATAAAAAGGCATTTTGCAGAAGCTTTATCAATTTTCATACTTAGCAATAGAAAGGTATGCTAGATGATTCAAATTAAAATATAAATCAGGATGAATTACTTTAAATTTTATAGTCTTTATCTCTTTTTAGAATAAGCAAATCAATAATCAAGACAACGACTTATATTTAAAAGTCATAAGATATGCTCGTTTTTTGATTTTGGCATATATGCATGTTTGGTCCGATTGAATTTATTTTAGCAGGTGTATTGGTTGGTTTCTGTGTCGGGATTACCGGTGTCGGTGGCGGTTCGTTGATGACCCCAATCCTGATTACACTGCTTCGGGTTGAACCGCATATCGCGATTGGTACAGACCTTCTTTATGCCGCAATTTCTAAATTCTGTGGTTCATTGGTTCATGCCAAGAAAATGAATATTGTCTGGCCTATTGTGATCTGGCTGGCGATCGGCAGTATCCC
The DNA here is from genome assembly GCF_013417275.1 of Acinetobacter sp. YH16038. Taxonomy (NCBI): domain Bacteria; kingdom Pseudomonadati; phylum Pseudomonadota; class Gammaproteobacteria; order Moraxellales; family Moraxellaceae; genus Acinetobacter; species Acinetobacter sp. YH16038. Next base: position 2,929 of record NZ_VPEG01000043.1, read on the forward strand.
TGCCTCATTTGTGACCCACTGGGTACTAGAGAATTATCTCAGTCAATCGACACATTATAAAGCAACGCTGACCATGGTATTGGGCTTTATGCTGACCCTTACCGGTGCATCTATTGTATTCCGCAATTCTATTGAAAAGTTCTTTAATAAATACCGCAAACAAGAACTACCTGACATGACTCAGGATTTAGACAAAGTTGACTTTAAATCTGGCAATAAACGTGTCTTGATCGTGATCATGGGTATTGTACTGGGCGTGTTTGTGACCCTGTCATCTGTCGGTGCCGGTGCTTTCGGTATTATGGCCTTGATCCTCATGTTCCCGAATCTACCCATGATCCGTATTATCGGTTCGGATGTAGTACATGCTGTACTTTTAACTTTAGTCGCAGGTCTGGGCCATATGAGTGCAGGTAATGTAGAGTTTACTTTATTAGGCTGGTTACTTTGCGGTTCTATTCCAGCGATTGTGATTGGAACACTGATCAGTTCACGTATGCCAGAGAAAATTATCCGTAAAATTCTTGGGATTACCCTGTTCTGTCTTGGCGTGAATTTCATTGTGAATCCAGTCAAGTCAAAACCGGTGCAACCCGCCCAACCTGAATTGGTAACAGCAGTAGAAAAAACAGCTGCTGTTTAAACTAAATCATGGATTCATCACTTTTTTTTCAAAGAAGTATTCATCTTTTTTATAACAAAGTGACGCATCATTCATGTTATATTCAGGCTATTAAACAACCTTTTGTATGATCAAACCAGTGACGGCAATGAATACACTACAGTCAAAACCTATTTCAGCATCAGATATTGATGACGTGAATATCCAAAGCATGATTCCTTTGGTAACACCTGCTCAGTTGAAAGCAGAGTTACCTTTGACTGAAACTGCTTATCAAACCGTACTGCATGGTCGTGAAACGATTCGTAATATCCTAGATGGCAAGGATAAGCGTATTTTTGTAGTAATTGGTCCATGTTCAATTCATGATCCAGCGGCTGCGCATGAATATGCTGAACGTTTAAAAGCTTTAAGCGAAAAAGTAAAAGATAGCCTGTATATCGTAATGCGTGTTTATTTTGAAAAACCGCGTACAACTGTAGGCTGGAAAGGTCTGATCAATGACCCTGATATGAATGACTCTTTCAATATTGAGAAAGGTCTGCGTATCGGTCGTAAACTGTTACTGGAGCTGAATGAACTTGGCCTGCCATGTGCGACAGAAGCACTGGATCCAAACTCTCCACAATACTATCAGGATCTAATTTCATGGTCAGCGATCGGTGCACGTACCACCGAGAGCCAAACTCACCGTGAAATGTCTTCTGGCCTGTCTTCACCAGTCGGCTTTAAAAATGGTACAGATGGCGGTTTAACCGTTGCAACTAATGCAATGCAATCTGTTAAACATGGTCACAGCTTCCTGGGTCTAAATGACCAAGGTCAGGTTGCGGTGATTCGTACTTCAGGGAATCCATATGCACACGTGGTTCTACGTGGTGGTAATGGCAAACCTAACTACGATGCAGGTTCAGTTGCAGATGCTGAGGCAGCTCTTGCGAAAGCCAAAGTCAGCGGCAAGATCATGATTGATGCCAGCCACGCAAACTCAAATAAAGACCCGTACTTACAACCGCTTGTCTTAAAAAATATTACTGAACAAATTCTTGATGGAAACAAGTCAATTGTTGGTATTATGGTAGAAAGTCACCTGAAAGGTGGCCGTCAGGATATTCCTGCCAATCTTTGTGATCTGGAATATGGAAAATCAGTGACTGATGGCTGTATCGATTGGGAGACCACAGAAAAAGTGTTGCTTGACATGCATGAGGCATTGAAGGACGTTTTACCTAATCGTTAAACGAACTGACAAACGCCATCGACAAGATGGCGTTTTCATTTCTGAACAAGGAAAATTTTATCTGATGAATGAAATTGAAACTGCATTAAGTCAAATTGAAAATTTTCAGTTCATCCATGACCATCTGTTCAGCTCTGGTCAGCCGACAACTGAACAACTGAGGTTGATTAAAGAATACGGCGTATCCACCGTAATCAATGTGGCATTAACAGATAGCGATCATCATCTGTTACATGAAGATAAAATTTGTCTTGATCTTGGCCTGAACTATATCCAGTTGCCGATCTCCTGGGAAACCCCTTCGGATAGCCAATGCCTGCTGGTACTGGATCTGATTGATCATCTGGTCAAAGAACAAATGGTCTGGATACATTGTACGCAGAATTATCATGTCAGCTGCCTGATGTATTTATATCGACAATACTATATGGATATGGACATGCCGACTGCACAGGAATATCTGCATCAGCTCTGGGAACCGAATGAAACCTGGACCGGTTTAATTCATGCGGTTGCCCTACAGCTGCAAGGCCGTAAAGCAACACAGGAACTGGAATTATCCCTGATTCATCCTAATAACTTCGGTTGATGTTATTTGTAATGACTGATCAGAACAGTTGCCATAGACAGAATACCTTCCTGACGACCAGTAAATCCTAATTTTTCAGTGGTTGTGGCTTTAATACTGATTTGAGTCACATCCACATCCAGTACATCGGCAATGCTCTGACGCATTTCCAGGTTATGTTTAGCCAGCTTTGGACGTTCACAAGCTACAGTGATGTCAGCATTATTTAGGCGATAACCACGATCCAAAATTAGCTGATAGACATGCTTTAATAAAACCTTGCTGTCTGCACCTTTAAACTGCGGATCAGTATCTGGAAAATGCTGGCCAATATCGCCTAGCGCCAAGGCACCTAGCAAAGCATCACAAAGTGCATGTAAAACCACATCACCATCAGAGTGTGCTTTCAAGCCATGCGTATGTGGAATCTGAATACCTGCCAGAGTGACAAAATCACCTTCTTCAAATGCATGTACATCCAGTCCCTGACCAATACGAATTTGTGCAATCACTTTTATATCCTTTAGAAATAACTGATTGAAATCTTGTACACGACGTTTCTATTTCGCTATAGTTAGACCTAGCGTAACACAGTGAAAGTATAAGCGATCATGCTACTGAAAACTGATATAAATATGATGAAAATAATGGGACTTTTACTCGGGACAGGCCTTTTTGCTAGCAGCATTCATGCTGAATCGCTGGACTGTAACAGTCATCATAACAATAACGCAGCCATGAAAAAGATCTGCTCAGCCTCTCTTGATGAACCGCGTGAAAAACTGACAGATCAATATTTTACCGCTTTTCTGATTACAGATGCGCCTGTTCGCTTATTACAAGATACTCAGCAGCTATGGAGTACACGCTTACAGCAATGTAAGACGCTGGACTGCTTTAAACAGCAATTTGACCAGCGTCTGGATGACCTCAATATTTATATTTCCTTGAATCAGAGCCTAACTCAGCACTATCTCAAGTTTGAACAGGGCCAAATGGCCAAACAGCCAATTCATCTCAAGATTCATCAGCTGACGAAAGACCGCATCAAAATTGAAGGAATTGCTTACCGCAATCCGAATAATCGTGCAGAAACCCAGACCATTCCTTTTCTAGCTTATACCACGACCGAAACTAAAAGCCAGATTACGGATAATGAGCATGACTGCAAATATAACTTTAACTATAGCAAGGCAATTTTGACGGTCAGTACCGAACAAAAGGGTTGTGAACGTTTTAGTGGTATTTATCGTTTATATGATTAAACAGCTGACTTTTTTTATCTATTGATGTCCTGAATATATATTTAAAAATTTAAACTAGAAATTCCCTCTCCTTAAAGGAGAGGTTTTTATAAAGATTCCCTTTATCCTAACCTTCTTTCTCAGGTAGAAGAAGCTTAATGAATAAATAATTATTTTTTGATCTTTAAAAATAGCCCGTAAGCGGGCTATTTACTTAGGCCGGGTAATGCTGAGCTATTTCTTGGCTAATCATAGCTGCGGTTGCCGCTGATAATGTCCAGCCTAAATGTCCATGGCCGGTGTTATAAAAGACACGTTCCTGTCTACCACGACGCACCACTGGCATCATGTTCGGCATCATGGGACGCAGACCTGTCCATGGAACCACATGTTCAGTACATAGATCGAAATTGCGTTGTGTCCAGTCAATTAAAGGCTGAATTCGGTCAACACGAATATCCCGATTATAACCATTAAATTCCGCGGTTCCTGCAACACGTAAGCGGTCTTTACCTAAACGTGACAAGACGATCTTGGCGCTCTCATCTAGCAGACTGACCCAAGGAGCATTTTGCTGACTTTGCTCATCATTCAGCTGTACGGTAATTGAATAGCCTTTTACCGGATAGACATTCACTCGCTCACCCAACAGATCTGCCAACTGATAACTGCTTACGCCTGCACATACCACAATGGCATCCGCCTGAATCTCGAGCACATCTTCAGCATTGGCATGCACATTTTCAGGGCTTGGTCTGCATTTAACCGTAATATGCTGTGCTTGGTGATCGACTGCAAATACATCCTGACCAAATTCGAAGTTCACCCCTTTTTTCATACAGGCATTTGCCAGTCCAGTACTGAATTTATGAATATCTCCAGTCGCATCACTCTGGCAATAAAATCCGGCGTAATAATCCCCAGTTAATGCAGGTTCAATCTGCTTGATTTCTTCATTGCTGATGGCATTACGTTCCAGACCACCACTACACAACAGATCATTGACCTTAATTGCGACATCATAATCAGCTTTATTATGGTAGAAATGTAGAATTCCGCGCTTTTCCAGATCAAAATCAATCTGCTCAATTTCGGCAATTTCAAACAGACGTTTTCTGGCCAGTAATGCGATTTTTACCGTTTCCCGGGTATTGGTTTCATAGTTTTTAATATGACCTAGAAATTCCATCAGCCAGCTATATTTATGCAGACTAAAAGAAGGATTAAGCAATAGCGGTGCGGTTTCTTGTGACATCCATTTGATGCCTTTCAACACAGTGGCTTTTTGATTCCAGACTTCTGCATTACAGGCAGAAAGTTGCCCGCCATTGGCAAAGGATGTTTCCATCGCAGGATAAAGATGACGGTCAACCACCGTGACCTGATAACCGAGTAAGGCGAGCTCATAAGCTGTTGTTACACCGGTAATGCCTGCCCCCACCACAATAACATGACGCATAGACACCTCTCCTCAATATGTGATGTCTTTCCCATCTGTCATGTGTACCTGAGAGCTTCGGTGACTGCATCATAGCTGTATGCAGCAACCTTCCCCCTTCGGTGAGTGATTCAACACTTCTCTCCAGAGTTTAATATATTATTGCAGTCCTTTTGCCTGAGAGTTTCCTGGGACCTTGCTCCTTCGGCGAATGCAGTAGCATTTCTCTCCTGCAATAATATTTTTATTATCCTGAGCAATTTATATACCATCTTATCGGAGACTACAGTTTTTTATTTATGTTAATTCACGTGATTTAAGTGGTAACGATACTTTCAATAAATTTAGAAGAAATAACACTATCTATTTCAAACGAATTTTAAGATTTTAATTTGGTTTTTTGCCTCATTTTCCTACGTCATGCTGCAATGCAAGGCATTTAAGAAAAGCAATAATGTTAATAATTGCTTAGGCTATTTATAGGATTGATTTAATATTAGACTTTAATATATGACCGACTTTTAGGTACTAAAATTAAATTAACCAAGAAAGAATCAACATGAGAGATCCAGCCGCGACTACCGTTTGCATACTGATAATACTGGCCATGAACTGGCTATCTCCGCCATAGACACGCGTCAGTACATAGGAAGCTGAAGCAGTAGGTAAAGCAAAAAACAACACCAGTACCTGGGTGGTTAAAGGATCAATATCAAATAATTGGCAGACAAAGAAAGCAGCAAGTGGCATTCCTAATAAACGTCCAAAAGTCGCCAGACCTAATGGGAAGATATCTCGCTGGAAGCCTTGGAACTGTAAGGCAGCCCCCACACACATCAAGCCAAGCGGCAAACTGCATAAGGCAATCTGTTTTAAGAATAATTCAAACCCAGCCCAGAGTGATAAGCCTGAAAGATTAAATAGGCCTCCAACAAGAGAACCTAGAATTAAAGGGTTCTTTAACAGATCAATCAGGATTTTGAAGATCTGCATATCTGAACTACGGGTAAATGCCAGTACAGATAAGATATTGACCAGTGGAATACATAACACCATCACTACGGCGAAAATGGTCATGCCCTGCTGATGAAATAAAGCATTCACTGCTGCAAGTCCGATATAGGTATTAAAACGCAGGAGTGCCTGCACATAGACCCCAAAACGTGCATAGCCAATCTGATAAATCTTGCGCAGCACATATAGAGCAATACTGACCACTGCCATAAGGCTAAAGACCACCAGAACCACATCTTTAATGACTGCCATTTCAATCTTGGCTACGGCCAGATTTAAAAACAGCATGACTGGAAACAGGACAAAATAATTGAGTTTTTCTGCCCCACGCCAGAAACTATCTTCCAGCCATTTCCTTTGTTTTAATACATAGCCCAAAGTAATCAGGCCAATAAGCGGAAACAGTACAGTGAAGATAGTCTGAAACATTGAACAACTCATGATATGGGTTTTGCGGCAATCGCATCCAATTCAATTGCCTGTCAATGAGCAAGGATACAACAACCGACTCGTTTCAGGATAAAAATAGTGGAAAATTCAATGGATAATAAATAAAAAACACTCTCGCTGGCTTTAATTAAAATACGCTTTAAATCCAACTTTCATCTTTTGCAACATTTAGTGCATCATTTTTTAGTCTTTCAAGCTCCTCATAAACCTTTGCATCAAGCTTCGGACGGACTTTTTCAAACTTAACTTTTAACAAATCCAGGCTTCTTAAGAGCATCCTAAAAATGAGTCTCTCACGGCCTAAATCATCTGTTGCCTTAAAAGTTGTTGGATCAATCCTTAAACGGAAATCCATATTTCTACGTTTAAATGAATAAAAAATACGTTCATCAAAACTATCATTTCCCATTATAATTTCAATGCACTTCCATTTATCTATAGGAATATCATACGACTTATTTTGTAGTTGAGCATTTAAGGCATTTTCTACTGCGTTACGTGCTTTATTTTCGAGATCAAGATGATCTTCTGTTAACACTTCCCTACTTAATTCAGCACTTAACCATACTTCCATTCATATATCCTGTCATTATTCTTATTAAACACACTTAGAATCAAAAATAGATTCAAATAACTTAATAAATCTTTTCGAGACTCTTTTCTAAAATCACCAGATTTAAATCTACTAAAGGCTGTCCAACATCTGCATCCAGTGGATAACTCTCTGTTTTGCCGGTTTGGTGATAACCACGACGCTCATAATACGCGATTAATTCAATGCGAACATTAAGAACAGACATTCTAAGTTTTTTGAAAGGTATTTTTTCTCTAGAGTATTGCTCAGCGAAATCTAACAATATTCGGCCATAACCTGAATTTTGCCGGACTGGGTCAATAGCAAAACTGCCGATTTCAAAACAATCTGGGAAGTGTGTCAAACCAATACAACCCACCAGTTGATCATTATTTTCCAAGACATAAAGTTCAACATCAGACTGTGCTAAAAGCTCACTTAACTGAGCCTCATTAATTCGATTACCTGAAACAATGTCATGTTCATGCGTCCAACCCAAATTTGATCGATAAGCTGTATTGATCAACTTAACAATGCTTTGAATGTCCGTAGCTTGGGCTAAACGAATATTGTTATTTTTCATTTTATAAATATAAAAAAGCCAGACCGAAGCCTGACTTTAATTTCATTTGCTTCTATAAAGCAAATTATTTAGGTTCAATTGGCTCAAACGGCGCAACGACATCGGCATTTTGTGCACGATGGCGCATGAAGTGATCCATCAAAACAATTGCTAGCATCGCTTCAGCAATTGGGGTTGCACGTACACCCACGCAAGGATCATGACGGCCTTTGGTCAGGACATCAGTATCTTTACGGTTAATCGTAATAGTTTTACCCGGAGTTGTGATGGAAGCTGTTGGCTTCAGCGCAATCGAAACACGGATATCCTGACCGCTAGAAATACCGCCTAAGATACCGCCAGCATGGTTCGCCAGGAAGCCATCTGTTGTGAGTTCATCACGGGTTTCATGACCGAACTGCTCAGCGACACTAAACCCATCACCAATTTCCACGCCTTTCACGGCATTGATTGACATCATGGCATGCGCGATGTCAGCATCCAGACGATCAAATACAGGCTCGCCCCAACCCACGGGTACTTTAGACGCAATGATCTCGAGTTTAGCGCCACAACTAGTACCTTGTTCACGCAAAGACGTGACCAGTGCTTCAAAGCGCGGCACCGCATCAACATCACCACAGAAGAACGGGTTATTTGGCACTTCATTCCAGTCCAGTTTTTCTGCTTTTTCAGTACCGATTTGGGTCACATGACCACGGATTTCAATACCAAATTTCTCAAACAGGAATTTCTTGGCAATCGCACCTGCTGCTACACGCATCGCAGTTTCACGCGCACTCGAACGCCCACCACCGCGATAGTCACGAAAACCATACTTCTGGGTATAGGTATAATCTGCATGACCCGGGCGGAAAGTTTGCGCGATATTGCCATAATCTTTCGATTTCTGATCCGTATTGCGGATTAAAAGACCGATTGAAGTTCCGGTGGTTTTACCCTCAAACACACCTGAAATAATTTCAACTTCATCTGGTTCTTTACGCTGTGTTGCAAATTTTGAAGTACCCGGCTTACGACGGTCCAGATCCTTTTGCAAATCCGCTTCAGACAGTTCAATCCCGGGTGGAACCCCATCAATAATGGCCATTAAGCCAACACCATGAGATTCACCACAAGTCGTTACACGGAAGAGTTGCCCTATACTATTACCTGCCATGTCAACGACTCCTTATGAATTAACAGATTGAATGAATAAATCACGATATTGACGGCATTGGGCTGCAGTCAGTGCAAAGATACCTGAACCACCACGTTGGAACTGCAACCAGTGGAAATCAACGGTATTGAAGTTTTGCTTCATCGCCCATTCAGAATTACCCACTTCAATCACGATCAAACCATCTTCAGTCAGATAATCAGCTGCTTGAGCCAGCATCTTGCGAACTAGATCCAGACCGTCTTGACCAGCAGCCAATGCCAGCTCTGGCTCATGATGGAATTCATCAGGAAGATCAGCCATATCCTCTGCATCGACATATGGAGGATTAGATACGATTAGATCATATTGGTTTTCAGCTGGAATTTTAGCGAACAGATCAGATTCAAGTAACGCTACTTGGTACTGCTTACTGTGATGTTCACAGTTAATCTGCGCCACTTCCAAAGCTTCTTTAGAAATATCGGTTGCATCCACTTCTGAATCCGGGAAAGCATAGGCCAATGCAATCGCGATACAGCCAGAACCGGTACACATATCCAGAATGCGTTGTGGAGTTTTTGGATTCGGGTTTTCTGGTAGGTTATTTACTGCCGCGCCCATTTCACCATTTTCAGTCAGGCAATAAGGAGCAAAGCGGTTTTCAATCAGCTCAACGATTGGCGAACGTGGAATCAGAACACGCTCATCCACATAGAATGGCTTGCCGAAGAAATAGGCCAGATTCAATAAATAAGAGGTAGGAACACGTTCATTAATACGGCGTTCCAGCAAGCTCAAGAACTCAGCCACTTCGCTTGGCAATAATTTAGAGTCCAGAATTTCAGGATCTGCATTCCAGTCCAGTGACAAGGTTTGCAGAACCAGCGCTGAACTTTCAGCAAAATAATCTTCTGTACCTTGACCTAAGTGCGCATCGTATTGACGTAATGCTGTAACCCCAAAACGAATAAAATCACGAATGGTAGTTAAATTTTCAGCGGCTTCCTGCAAATGTTCAGGGCTAATAGTCGGTCGATCCACTTAAGGCGTCTCCAAGGTCATTTTTTTAAACGCCTTATGATACCTTGTTTTGAGGTCTTTTATAATGCCAAAACCATGAAAAACCCGAATTCTCCATGGTTTATCCATTACAGATCTTCTGGATTTCAGGCAGATTAGAATCTCGCTTTTTGAGATTTATAGCTATTTCCGGAAGGATTTATTAACTTAAAATCAGTTTAAGTACCGGCACGATAAGAACGCAATTGATACAAATTCGCCTGATCTTTTACCATCTCCAGCGCACATTGACCCTGTTTAATCTGGGCATATTGGGTATTCATGGTCAGCTTGCATTGCTGTGATAATTTACGTTGCCACACTGTATGCTGATCACGAATATTATTACGATAACCCGCATTCAATTTCAGATAAGTCTTATAGTTTTTCTTTAGACGTTTATTCTGTGCTTTTAATTCTTTTTTCACACATTTCTGCAGTTTAGCTGTATTGCCATAACTAAAGTTCATGCACTGGGTATATTCCTGAGAATAACCTGTAGCCGCCTGAACCTGTAATGCCATCGTCCCCAAACAACCTGCCATTAATAAACATGCAAAACGCATAGTATCCCCTTCACCAAAACTGGCTTGTTTCCAATCAATATTGAATAATGAATCTTGTTTAAATTATTGCCTGATACTAACTGAGTCCTTGATAAAATCCTATATTTTTCTCGCTTAAAAAGATGTCACAGTTCTTTGGTTGAAACTTGATTTTATGGCCGCATATAATTCGGCAATGATGTCCAAACGAGCCCAGATCTTATGAGCTATAAGCACAACAATCTTATGGCCATGCGCCAGAACTACTGGAATGACCAGTTATCCAGTCAGGTGCAGCAGGAAAAGGTATTTTTACAAACCACATTAATGCAGCAAGGCGTATTTAGTAGCGCGACTTTGGAAGATGCCAAATACCTGTTTTTTAGCCTGCCAAGCATCATTATTGTGAAGGGTTATGCGCTGGGTTTTATGCATGAAACAGTCCAGAACCTAATTCATCAACATATTCAAACAAATAAACAACAGTTACAACAACGATCTGAATTAAAAATTCAATTTCAAATGTCATAATATTCACCCTACACTGGTCAAAACGGCAAGTGATATGCTCTTGCCGAGATTTTCACCGTGAATTCAGCGGCTTAAACTTTTTTAATACGTGCAGACACGGTAATATCCACTACAATGATTTATTCCGCTTTATGCTGATAAAAGGATTGAGTTTACATGTCAGATCAGAACGATAAGCTTAAACAATTGAAAACTTCCTCAATGGATCGACGCTTATCGATCGCAAAGGCATCTTTGCTGGCAGGTACGCGCTGGGCAGCATCCAGTGCGGGTTCTATGTTCTCGAGCGAAGAAGAAAAAGAAAGAAGACGCAAAAAAGCTATGAAAGAACAGGCCGATTATCTGGTTGCAGAAATTGGCAAGCTTAAAGGTTCAATTGTCAAAATTGGCCAGATGATGGCCCTGTATGGCGAACATTTTCTGCCAGAAGAGGTCACTCAAGCCTTAAATACGTTAAATAATAAAACAGTTGCTTTGGCGTGGCCGGCGATCAAAGCCCAATTACAACAGCAATTAGGTTCCAAGCTAGATGATCTGACGGTTGATCATGAGCCCCTAGGTACCGCCTCTTTGGCTCAGGTTCACCGTGCTGTACGCAAGTCAGATGGCATGGAACTGGTGCTTAAAATCCAGTACCCGGGTGTAGCTGAGGCTATTGATTCTGATATGAGCCTGTTTAAGAACATGCTCAAATTGACCCGTATGGTGCCGCAAACCCGTGAATTTGATCAATGGTTCGATGAAGTTCGTGAGATGATGCATCGTGAGGTCAATTATAAAATTGAGGCGGATACGACCCGTCGTTTCTGTAAACGTCTGCAAAATGATCCACGATATATCGTACCGACCATCATCGATAACTATTGTACTGACCGTGTTCTGTGTATGACCTTTGAACGTGGTGTACCCATCAATAGTCCAGTAATGTTGTCTCTACCACAGGAACGTCGTAATAAACTGGGTGAGGCTTCCCTTGAAATCGCAGTACGTGAGATTTTTGAATGGGGGGAGATGCAGACTGACCCGAATTTCGGCAATTATCTGGTACGTCTAGGTGATGGCGAAAATATTCAGGACAAGATTGTGCTTCTCGACTTCGGTGCAATCCGTCAATTTGACCAGCATCTACTCAATGTAGCGCGTAACCTGATCCAGGCCGGTTATCATCATGATTCAGACATGATGGTGAAAGCCATGACCGGTTATGAATTCTTTGATTCTATTCCACCTAGCATCAAACCGGATATGGCGAAAGTCTTCCTGTTAGCCACAGAAGCCTTCAGCTCGCCAATGAACAATAAAGACCTGCCTCCAGGTGTGATGGATGAACATGACCGCTATAACTGGAAAAAAAGCCAGCTTCATAGCCGGGTAATGCAGCAAGCTTCTAAATCCATGGCTTCACGTTATTTCAGTGTACCGCCTAAAGAATTTATGTTTATCAGCCGTAAGTTCATTGGCGCTTATACCTTCATGACGGTGATTGATGCGAAAACTAATGTACGCGCAATGATTAAACGTCATCTCTAAACGACTAAGTTATTATTAGCCTTATATAAGACCCGGATGATTTTGTCATTCGGGTCAATTTTTGATAAAAACCTAATTTTTCTTATTTTATTTTTCTATTTAGTTTCAATATTTTAATTCTTCAAATCCCCTCTTTATTTTAATTATAAATTGACAATGATTCATGTCATTGATGACATGGTTTTTTCTAGAACTGCATGTCAACATCAGGCAAATAAGATAACACCCCGTAGGATAATTAGAATGAACAATATGGTGAACAAAGCACAAGGATTTGGCTTGTCCATCCTGACCAAAGTGGCTGGAAGTGATTTACTCGACCAATTAAAGCTACGTAAATTTTTAGAAAAATCTCTTTATCAAAGCTCTAAAGCAGGTTTTAAAACACTCAGCCAGACTCAGAAAATCCTGAAATCTGGTCAGAAAATTCAAAGACAACGTTTGCCACATCAGTCCAAATCCCTGTTTGATCTGAATCTGACTGAAGAACAGCAAATGACCTGCGAGGCAATGCAACAGTTTGCCAGCGAAGTCCTTTATCCTTTGGCACATGATGCAGATCATCATGAAATCTTCCCAAAGGAACTCTGGCAATATTCAACTGATCTGGGTCTTAATTTTTATGCGCTGCCTGAAGCTTTAGGTGGTGTAGCTGCAGAACAGAATATCGTCAGCAATGTCCTGATGGCTCAACAGTTGGCTCAAGGTGATTTCAGTCTGACTGCTGGTCTGCTTTCTACCTTTAGTGTGATTAATGCGATTACCCGTTGGGGTTCAGAACAGGTTCAGACTGAGTATTTGACTGCATTTGCCGATGATCCGCATCTTAAAGCCACCTTCGCAGTACAGGAAGCAACAGCTGCCTTTAATCCTTATCAGTTAAAAACTAAAGCAACCTCGAATGGAGATCACTATTTAATTAATGGTGAAAAAACCTTGGTGATGCTCGGAGAAACTGCTGATATCTATCTGGTCAGTGCAGATCTGAATGGCAAAACCGAAGTATTTATTGTGCAACGCAATAATACCATTACTGCACAAAAATCTCCGGCTATGGGCTTGAAAGCCACTCAAACTGTGAATCTCAAATTTAATAACACACCGGCACAACGCCTGGGAGATGACGATTTTGATTACACCGCTTTTCTTGATCTAGGCAATTTAATGTGGTGTGCCATGGCGGTCGGTACCTGTGAAGCGGTTAAAAAATACTGTGTGCAATATGCCAATGAACGGACAGCCTTTGGTGAACCAATTTCCCATCGGCAAAGTGTAGCTTTTATGATTGCAGATATGGCGATTGAAATTGATGCCATGCAAATGCTGATCCTGAATGCCGCCAGTCTTGCAGAATCTGGTCAAGACTTTCATCGAGAAGCTTATCTGGCCCGTCTGCTCTGTGCAGAAAAATCCATGAAAATTGGCACAGATGGCGTACAGATTCTCGGCGGACATGGCTTCACCAAAGAACATCCGGTAGAACGCTGGTATCGGGACTTAAGAGCAACAGCAATCGTACATTCTGGCCTTCATGCCTGAGCAAAGAATAAGGAAAAAATAAATGAACTTGCAAAATCCTAAAAAATTCAAATTGCTGATTGATCAGGCACATGAAGTTGCCCTGAATGTACTCCGCCCTATTTCACGCAAGTATGACAAAGCTGAACATGCTTATCCGAAAGAGTTGGATATGCTTGCCTCTGTCGTCGATGGTATGAACCAAGGCAGCGAAGGCATGAATGCAGGAGCTGCGGTCAATAAACGCGGTGATAGCGATGAAAGCAATAAAAATGGCGTCAATATGTCGACAGCACTTAGTATTGTCGAAATGTGTTATGGTGATACCGGACTGCTTTTATCCATGCCGCGTCAAGGGTTAGGAAATTCAGCCATTGCTGCCGTTGCTAATGACGAACAGTTGCAACGCTTTCATGGTATATGGGCAGCGATGGCGATTACTGAACCAGGCTGTGGTTCGGATTCAGCTGCCATTCGTACCACTGCCATTAAAGATGGTGATGACTATATCCTCAATGGTGAAAAAATCTTTGTCACCTCTGGCGAACGTGCAGATGCGGTTGTCGTCTGGGCGACTTTAGATAAAAAACTTGGCCGTGCTGCAATTAAATCCTTTGTCGTACCCAAAGGCACACCCGGCATGAAAATCGAGCGTCTGGAACATAAGCTAGGCATTAAAGCCTCGGATACGGCTGCAATTAGTTTTATTGATTGTCGTATACCTGCTGCTAATTTGCTTGGACATGCTGAAATTGATGTGGCCAAGGGTTTTGCTGGGGTCATGGAAACTTTTGATAATACCCGCCCACTCGTTGCAGCGATGGCAATTGGTTGCTCTAAAGCTTCTTTAGAGAGAACCAAGGAAATTTTTAAGGATCAGCTAGATTCTGAGTACCATACACCTTACTTACAAACATCGAATATTGCAGCGCAGATTTATCGTATGGAAGCCGAATGGGAATCTGCCCGTTTATTAATGTTAAAAGCTGCGTGGATGGCGGATAATCGTAAGCCTAATTCCCGTGAAGCTTCTATTGCTAAAGCCAAGGCGGGTCGTATCGCGAATGAAATCACTTTGAAATGTGTCGAATTAGCAGCATCTATAGGCTATAACGAGGCAGAACTTTTAGAAAAATGGGCACGTGACTCCAAGATTCTGGATATTTTCGAAGGAACTCAACAGATCCAGCAACTGATTATTGCTCGACGTGAACTAGGTAAATCTTCAAGTGAATTAAAATAATAAAAAACTGGAAATACCGCTTCATTAAAGAATGAATCAACAAAAAGGATGGATTTTTTATGGTTTTCGGACTATAAAATTTCCATCCTTTTTTATGTCATAACCTATGTATTCTATTCGTCCTATACAACCTCAAGATAATGCTCAAATTGCCAAGATTATTCGTGAAGTTTCCGTAGAATTCGGACTTGCAGCAGAATCCGGTTTTGCTGTCGGTGATTCAATCCTGGATAACCTATATGAAGTATATCAGCAGCCAAATGCAGCTTATTGGGTCATTATCGATGAGCAGGATCAAGTCTTTGGTGGCGGAGGTATTGCGCCATTACAGGGTGATCAGAGTATTCTAGAAATACAGAAAATGTATTTCTTACCCATTATTCGTCGTTATGGATTTGCAAAAAAGATTTTAAATCTGACCTTTGACTTTGCTCATGAGCAGAACTTTAAACAAATCTATCTTGAGACTACTGCAAGTCTTTGGCAGGCAGTGAAGCTTTACGAAAAATTAGGTTTTGAACATCTCGATCATCCCGAAGGCAATACAGGTCATAGTGCAGCTTGTGAAATCTGGATGCTAAAAACTTTAGACTAAGCTTTTGTGCATCTAAACACATACACTTTAAAGAAAAGCCTGAGATACAAATTCGACTGTTAATTGGCTTTTCTTTAAACAATTCTTCATAAAAAATTCATTATTCAACAAAATCTAAGTTGTCTTTGTAAACAAATCATCTAATTTCTTGACGATTTTCATACATCTTCCTAAGATCAATCTAATTTTAAAAATACAGGGAAGCTGAAAGTTGTTGGGCAAATTTTCTGGCAAAAACTATTCATTATTAAAGGTCTTAAATCCTACTACTTTAAAAATTGGGATACTTGGTTTAAGTACAATATTAATAAGTGCTTGCTCCTCACTAGGAGGTAATTCCTTAGAAAAACGCTCTGCTAAACTGTCTCAAGGAATTCAGACTGCATATGCTGTGCCTGCGATAACTGCTACTCGCGTTTCACCTTTAATTATTCAAAATGCCGAAAGACATAGTCTAGATCCCTTGCTAGTAGCAGCCGTGATTCGACAGGAATCTACCTATCGCAGTCAGGTCGCTTCACCTGCAGGTGCTGTGGGTCTTATGCAAATTGTTCCGCGTTATTGGCAATCTACATGTGGACCTGATTTATTTAATGAAGCAATAAATATTGGATGTGGGAGTTATATTCTGTCACGTTATCAGGAATCTAGTGGCAGCCTAGAAAAAGCGCTGGGCTATTATAATGTAGGCCCTACTGCCTATGAGAAAGATCGGAAAATGCGTAAACAAGGCAAAAAATATGCAAAAGAAGTTTTAACGCACCAGAAGCAACTTAAAAAATCGATGTAATTAGAACGTACTAATGATTAATTAAATGCATTCCAGAAATATTAATCCATGAATAAAAAGGCTTAAATTTATTTAAGCCTTTTTCTATTTCATCTTTATTTTTTCTATAAAAAAAGCCCCCTGCGTGAGCAGAGGGCTTTTGGAATAATGAGCTGGCGATGACTTACTCTCACATGGGAGACCCCACACTACCATCAGCGCTAAGAGGTTTCACTTCTGAGTTCGGGAAGGGATCAGGTGGTTCACTCTTGCTATGGTCGCCAGCACA
>NZ_VPEG01000005.1:0-162219 GCF_013417275.1 Acinetobacter sp. YH16038
GAGAATTGAGACATCAATATGGCAATAAACTGATCCCACCGGGAAGCCGCTCTAAATTTCTGTCCAACATGGTGCACTTTAGCAAGTTGTTCAAAATCCTGTCGCACAACAGGTTTAATTAGCTCATGAAATACGGTATTCTGATGTGACAAAACCTGAATCCTGGTCGTTAAAGTGTTTGTTTGCACTCATATTTTAACTGTTAGGACTCAGGTTTTTTTATTTAAAGCAAACTATGGGACAGCAGTGCCTATCCAGGTCGCTTTTTTATTATATCAAGCTTTAAAAATTAATGTGACCACTGACCTAAAGTTACCCGGTCATTTCCGCCATAATCTTTCACTGTACGGACCTGTTTATAGCCAGCTTGAGTAAACAGATGGCGGACCGCATCGCCCTGATCATAGCCGTGCTCAAGCACAACCCAGCCATTTACGGTCAGATGTTTTTTGGCTTGCTGAATAATCATCTCAATATCAGCCAAGCCATTTTTGTCTGAAACCAGCGCACGTTCTGGTTCAGTCGCCAGATCCTGCATATGTTCATCGGCTGCATCAATATACGGTGGATTAGAAACAATCACATCAAAGAACTGACGACCCAATGGTTTGAACCATGAACCCAATACAAACTGTACCTGAGACAAGTCATGCTGTTCAGCATTGAACTTGGCCACCTCTAGAGTCGGTTCATAAATATCAGTTGCAGTAACTGACCACGCTGGACGTTCCGAAGCCAAGGATAAGGCAATCGCACCAGTACCTGTCCCCAGATCTACCACACGGGCATCTTCAGGCAAGTCCAGCTTAAGTACAGTTTCAACCAATACTTCTGTATCGGGACGTGGCACCAACGTGTCTTTGGTGACTTTCAGATCCAATGTCCAGAATGGTTGTGAACCAGTCACATAAGCCAATGGCTCACCCGCAGCAATGCGCGCCAGAGCATCAACATAAGCCTGTTCCTGTTCAGGCATCAGTTCCTGATCCTTTTTCATCACCAGATCAAAAGAATCAATCTTGGTAATGTGTTCCAGCAACCAGGCATTTTCCTGACGTTCATAGCTCTCTGGTTCACCACGCAAAGCCAGCGCTTGTAAAATATTCATTATCCACCATTCTGCTGTGCGAGCATGGCAAGCTGATCCGCCTGATATTCACGGTGCAGGCTATCTAACAGTTCGGTCAAATCACCTTCCATCACCGCATCCAGTTTATATAAAGTCAAGTTAATACGATGATCAGTCATACGACCCTGTGGATAGTTATAAGTCCGGATACGTTCTGAACGGTCACCTGAACCTACCAGGTCACGACGCATTTCAGAAGTTGCCGCATCTGCTGCTGCACGCTTGGCATTTTCAAGACGTGACACCAGAAGCGCCATCGCTTTGGCCTTGTTCTTATGCTGTGAACGTTCGTCCTGACATTCCACCACAGTACCTGTTGGAATATGGGTAATACGTACCGCAGAATCGGTTTTGTTAATGTGCTGACCACCGGCACCTGATGCACGATAAGTATCAATACGCAAATCCGCCGGGTTAATGTCAACTGAAGTATCCACATCAACCTCAGGAAGAATCGCGACTGTACATGCTGAAGTATGTACACGGCCTTGGGATTCTGTTGCTGGGACACGTTGTACACGGTGTGCGCCACTTTCGAATTTCAGACGACCATAGACACCTTCACCATTGACCAGGCAGATCACTTCTTTATAACCGCCGTGTTCACCTTCATTTTCGGACAGGATTTCGATACGCCAGCCCTGACTCTCTGCATATTTACTATACATACGGAACAAGTCACCCGAGAAGATCGCTGCTTCGTCACCACCGGTTCCTGCACGGATTTCCAAATAAGCCGAGTTCGCATCATTCGGATCTTTCGGAATCATCAAAATGTTCAGATCTGCTTCCAGCTGTTCGATCAGGGCTTTATTTTCCTTGATCTCTTCCTGAGCCATTTCTTTAAAGTCAGGATCGCTCAGCATGGCTTGAGCAGTCTCGATATCTTCTTCAGCCTGTTTATATTTGGTCCATACTTCAGTAATTTCGGTCAGATCATTGTGCTCGCGGGAAAGCTGGCGAAAGCGTTTATTATCTGAAATGACTTCCGCATCTGCTAATAAGGCAGTGAGTTCTTCGTGACGGTCGGAGAGCTGGTCTAATCGTAAACGTAACGATTCTTTCATTTTTTAAAGTATCTCAAACTAAGGCTATAGCTAAATAAAGGTCTTAGCACAGCGAAATCAAAAATTGCGCCTAGTTTAACGATTCTCAGGCATAAAGAACATCTTTATTCAGTACAAGCTTTCTGCGGCTAAAGCATCCAGATAATTAACTTCCATACGATTAAAATCAACCTAACGCCTCTTTTTTAATCAATTTAATCCGCATTCTTTACTTATTTTACAAACTCGCAAATAAAGCATCTAAATATGGAGATCTTTCTTCACAATGTAATGACGATTTTTTGTTACATTTTCCGCCATCGATACACAATATAATCCGATCACGGATATGGAGTTCCAGCATGAAACTGAGCGCAGTTTTATTAAGTACCGCTTTAGCCGCAGGGTCAATGATGACCGTTAATGCTCATGCCGACAGCACTGCTCGTGTTGCTGCTGCAAGTGCATTAGGTAGTGTGGCTGGTACAGCTTTGGGTAAAAACATGGGGGGCAACACAGGTGCAACAATTGGTGCAGCTCTTGGCGGTGCTGGTGGTGCAGCTGTAGCAAGTAACAAGAAAAACCGTACTGAGTCTGCCATTGGTGGTGCTTTAGGTGGCGGTGCTGGTTATACCGTAGGTAAAAGCATGGGTGGCTCCAACGGTGGTTACATTGGTTCTGCGTTAGGAGCAGCAGGTGGTGCAGCTTTAGGTAATAAAATTGCCAAAGACAAAACAGCAGACCGTCGAGCTGAAAAACGTGCGAAACATTGGAAAAAACGTTACCGTTAATTCAGCTCTTATAGTGTCTCAATCGCATCTTACATTCGACATAAAAAGCACCTTCGGGTGCTTTTTTAATTACTTCTAAATGAGTCCAACTACTTGTAATACGTGAAAAATATTGTTTAGTAATTATGAATAAATTAAGGAGAGAAAAAACACATTTCGTCTACAGACTCTCCATGCTGTTTCGCTCTTGCTAGATTAAATTTAACTCATAGACAAATACAGCCATATATATAAAAGGTGTACTCATGAACTACAAATCTCTAATGATCGCGGTTGTTGCTACCTCAGCTATGGGCATGGGTATGACAGCAGCGAATGCGGGTAATACAACGAATACTGCTCTTGCTTCTGCACTTGGTGGCGTAGTTGGTGCTGCAGTAGGTAATAGAGTTGGTGGTACAACTGGCGCAACAATCGGTTCTGCAATCGGTGGTGGTGCAGGTGCAGCCATTTCAGCGAATAAACGTGACCGTAACGGTGCCATTATCGGTGGCGCACTGGGTGGCGGTGCAGGTTATGCCGTAGGTAAAAATATGGGTGGTAACAATGGTGGCCTGATTGGTGCAGCATTGGGTTCTGCGGGTGGTTCTGCACTTGGCAAGAAAGTAAGTGAAGACCGTCGTTATGATGACCGCTATGACCGCCGTTATAATTCCTCACGTAATTACCGTTATAACGACTACCGCTATAACAACCGTGGCCGTCGTTAATCGTTCAATACAAAGCTTAATCTCTTTTACAACCTTCCCTCTTTTAAGCATCCTCGGATGCTTATTTTTTTTGCCTATACATTTCGTTTACACTTATATCGTTTTTTTTCGATATACAAATCCGGTTGAACATCGTATGCTTTTAGTCATGTCAAATAAAGAGTAATATTATGCGTACGCTTAACGATACTCAGTTCTCCATTCTTGAACTGGTTCCTGTTCGTGACGATAAAACCATTCAATTCTCCCTGCAACATGCTCTGGAACTGGCACAAACCGCAGAAAAGCTGGGTTACCGCCGCATGTGGTTAGCCGAGCATCATAATATGGATGGTATTGCCAGTTCAGCAACTGCTGTCCTGCTTGGCTATTTACTGGCAAATACCAATAGCATCAAACTTGGCTCTGGCGGCATTATGTTGCCAAACCATGCACCCTTGGTAGTAGCAGAACAGTTCGGTACATTAGCGACTTTATATCCAGATCGTATTGAGCTGGGTCTAGGCCGTGCTCCTGGTACCGATCAAATGACCATGCGTGCTTTACGTCGTGGCCGTCAGGAAACTGAAGATCAGTTCCCGCAGGATGTTTTAGAAATTCTGCAATACTTTAAAGATCCGATTCCAGGCCAACGCATTGTGGCAACTCCAGGCCAAAGCACACACGTACCTGTGTGGTTATTAGGTTCGAGCCTGTTTAGCGCACAACTGGCAGCAAAACTTGGTCTACCCTATTCTTTTGCATCTCACTTTGCTCCGCGTATGCTTGGTCAAGCGATTCAATTGTATCGGGACAATTTCGAACCGTCTGAATATCTGGATCGTCCTTATGTTTCTATGGGCGTACCGACTTGTGTCGCAGATACAGATGAAGAAGCTGAATATCTGGCAACAAGTGCTTACCAGCGTGTCCTTGCCCTGATTCGCGGTCAAAGCCTGAAATTGAAAGCACCGATTGATTCTATGGAAGGACTCTGGTCACCACCTGAAAAAATGTCTGTCGACAATTTCTTTGCCATGGCGCAAGTGGGTTCCAAAGAAACTGTTAAAGCCGGTTTGGAAGCACTCATAGCAAAATATGATGTAGATGAGTTTATCTTCACCTGTGACATCTATGACACAGAGAAACGTCTGCATAATTTTGAATTGCTGATGCAGATCAAAAACGGGCAATAATGCTGTCTTGCTTTGCCTAATTTATTCTCATCTATATACCCATTCTTAGGAATGGGTATATTTTTTTTAAAACTTTATTTGAAAATCGTAAGTTTCCAAATGGATAAATTTATTTCTAAGATGGAGCTCCTGTTCTTTAATACATCTATCTCTTATTAAAAATACAATAGAAAAAAGAATGACTGTCTAAGTTAAATTTTGAACTTTACCGTTCTAGGGCTTTTGTTAATATCTATAACAAAGCAAATAAGACCAATTATTAAATAATTTCAAGGAAAAACAATGTCCACCAAGCAGGATGCATACGCGGGTATATTTGAGAATCGTCCCGAAAATTTCCAGCATTTTACTGGCATTAAAATGCCCTCTTCCCAGCTCGCTGAACTTGACTGTGCCGGAAAAGATATTGCGATTATCGGTACGGATCAATTTACCGTAAGCCAGCTCAACAAGATTAGCCAGCAAGCTCACTCAGTAAAAGTTTTTCAGATTAATCCGCAATTTGTATTGCCAGGTACTGAACGTGGTTTGCAGCGGTTATTAAATCACCCCTTAATCATTAAAAATCGACGCCTATTTAATAACCGAATTAAAAGCATTTTATCATTACGTTATCTAGAAAATCAGGTACAAAATTTATGGCTCAGACGCCAGCTCATGCCAAATCTTGCAGCCGCATCCAAAGTTTATCTTAAATCAGATCACTATTATGCTGCTCTGCAACGTGAAAATTGCCAGCTGATTACCTGGCCTATTGCAAAAATTTCCGAAAATAGTATTCATTGTATTAATGGAGATGAACATCAGGTTGAGCTAATTGTGCATACTTTTCAATCAGCAAGTTAATCTGTTTTTAGCACATAAGATTAAAAATTCGGAGTGTATTTGGAAAAATTTAGCTCTGCAAAATTGAATTTTTGATTTCATTGAATAGCAAAAAAATTTAAAAAACAATTACTACATTTTTTATTAAAATATTGAATATTTCAACAACTTATAATATTCATATTTTATTTCTATGAAAGCAGTATTTTTATTAATTTTTATCTATAAATCAGAGCCAAACTGAAGTCTGGCTCTGAATTCTTTTTAGCCAATTCGACGTTTTAGCCCTGTCATCTGTAAGACACGCGTTGAGATTTCTTCAATCGACATTTCCGAAACATTCAGGTACTTGATCCCTTCCGAAATATAGATGCCTTCAATTGCACGCAGTTCCATCTGGCACTGACTAAAGCTGGCATAACGGCTGTTGGCCTTACGTTCTGTACGGATTGCAACCAGACGCTCTGCATCAATCATCAGGCCAAAAAGCTTGTTTTTATGCGGTCTTAGCACTGCTGGCAGGCGGTTATCGTCCAGATCTTCTTCAGTTAGCGGATAGTTCGCTACACGAATTCCAAATTGCAAAGACAAATAAATTGAGGTCGGAGTTTTACCGGAACGCGATACGCCAATCAGGATCAGATCAGCCTTATCATAGTGACGCGTACGCGCACCATCATCGTTGTCGAGCGCAAAATGTACGGCATCAATACGCGCCTTATAAGACTCGGAATCGGTCACCGCATGGGTCTGACCGACTAAAGTCGTAGGTTCGGTACCAAGCTCTTCTGACAACTTACTAATAAGCCCTTCAAAAACATCAAGATTTATTGCATTTGCGGTATTAATGATGTCTCGCACATAGGGATCCACCAACGTATCGAAAACCAAAGGTTTTTGGCCATCTTTTTGGGCACGTTCATTGATCTCTGTGACCACATTCATGGCCGCTTCTTCAGAGCTAATATAAGGGATAATATGAATGTCAAAATCCACATGCGGAAACTGCGCTAACAGCGAGTGGCCAAGGGTTTCAGCAGTAATGGCAGTACCATCGGAAATAAAAAACACACTCCGCTGAATTTGTTTACCTTCTGACATTAAAATTCTCCTCAAACATTTGTCTTAGTACTATATAATCTTTATAGTAAACCGATCTTACATGACTGTCGCTTAGTAAAATCAAAAACCTAGAAGATTTGCTATACTCTCATGCCAAGATAGTGATTAATACTGCAAAAGTGGAGTAACAACTTTGGAAGCGCGCGTAATTGGTCTAGAAAAATTAGGGAAGCACGATGTTGAGCTTGTAGGTGGGAAAAACTCATCTCTGGGCGAAATGATCAGCCACTTATCTAATGCTGGTGTATCAGTACCAGGTGGCTTCGCAACAACAGCTGCTGCTTATCGTGAATTTCTCGAGCAAAGTGGCCTAAACGCTAAAATCAATGCAGAGCTTGCTGCACTTAACGTTGATGACGTCAATGCACTTGCTGAAACTGGTGCAAAGATTCGTCAATGGATTGTGGAAACTCCACTTACTGCTGAACTGGAAAAGGAAATTCGTGCAGCTTTTGCAGAACTTTCAAACGGCAACCCTGACATCGCGGTTGCCGTTCGTTCATCTGCGACTGCAGAAGACTTACCTGATGCTTCTTTCGCAGGTCAGCAAGAAACCTTCCTGAACATTCGTGGTATCGATAACGTTCTGATCGCGATCAAAGAAGTGTTTGCATCTTTGTACAATGACCGCGCGATCTCTTACCGTGTACACCAAAACTTTGCGCATGACGTGGTTGCCCTTTCTGCAGGCGTACAACGTATGGTTCGCTCAGAAACTGGTGCTGCTGGTGTAATGTTCACTCTAGATACTGAATCAGGCTTCCGTGATGCAGTATTCATTACAGCTTCTTATGGCTTGGGTGAAATGGTAGTTCAGGGTGCAGTAAACCCGGATGAATTCTATATTTCAAAACCGCTTCTAAATGCAGGCAAACACGCTGTACTGCGCCGTAACTTAGGTTCTAAACACCAGAAAATGATTTATGGTGAAGAAGCAGCTGCAGGTAAATCAGTTGTTGTGGTGGATGTAGAGAAAGCAGATCGTCAACAATTTGCATTGAACGATCATGAACTGCAAGAATTGGCTAAGCAAGCACTGATCATTGAAAACCACTACGGTTCTCCAATGGACATCGAGTGGGCGAAAGACGGTGATGACGGCAAAATCTACATCGTTCAGGCGCGTCCTGAAACTGTGAAGAGCCGTGAAAATGTCGGCACGATGGAACGCTACCTGTTAAAACAACGTGGTACTGTAATCTGTGAAGGCCGTTCAATCGGTCAACGTATCGGTTCTGGTAAAGTCCGCATCGTAACTTCAATTAAAGAAATGGACAAAGTACAAGACGGTGATGTACTTGTATCTGACATGACTGACCCGGATTGGGAACCAGTGATGAAACGTGCTGCTGCGATTGTAACTAACCGTGGTGGTCGTACTTGTCACGCTGCGATCATTGCACGTGAACTTGGGGTTCCAGCAATCGTAGGTTGTGGTAATGCAACTGAAGTACTGGTAGACGGTCAAGAAGTAACTGTATCTTGTGCTGAAGGTGATACTGGTTTCATCTACGAAGGTGCGCTTGATTTCGAAATCCAAACCAACTCTATCGAATCTATGCCAAAACTTCCGTTCAAAATCATGATGAACGTAGGTAACCCGGATCGTGCATTTGACTTCGCGCAAATTCCGAACGAAGGTATTGGTCTTGCTCGTCTAGAGTTCATCATCAACCGTATGATCGGTGTGCATCCTAAAGCATTATTGAACATCGACAGCCTGCCACGTGAAACTCGTGCTGCTGTACTTGCTCGTACTGCAGGTTATGCATCTCCAATCGAATTCTATGTAGAAAAACTGGTTGAAGGTATCTCTACTCTTGCTGCTGCGTTCGCTGACAAACCAGTGATCGTACGTATGTCTGACTTCAAGTCAAACGAATACGCTAACCTGATCGGCGGTAAACTGTACGAACCAGAAGAAGAAAACCCAATGTTGGGCTTCCGTGGTGCAAGCCGTTATGTATCTGATAACTTCCGTGACTGCTTCGAACTTGAATGCCGTGCACTGAAAAAAGTTCGTGACGAAATGGGTCTGACTAACGTTCAAATCATGATCCCGTTCGTACGTACTGTTGCTGAAGCTAAACGTGTTATTGAGCTATTAGGTCAAAACGGTCTGAAACGTGGTGAAAATGGTCTTAAAGTGATCATGATGTGTGAATTGCCAACTAACGCTTTGTTAGCTGAACAATTCCTTGAACACTTCGATGGTTTCTCTATCGGTTCAAATGACTTGACTCAGTTAACGCTTGGTCTTGACCGTGACTCTGGCATCGTTTCTCACCTATTTGATGAACGTGATCCAGCAGTAAAAGCACTGCTTTCTATGGCCATCCATGCTTGCCGTAAAGCCGGTAAATATGTAGGTATCTGTGGCCAAGGTCCTTCTGACCACCCAGATCTTGCACAATGGCTGATGGAACAAGGTATTGAATCTGTATCTCTTAACCCAGACTCAGTATTGGATACCTGGTTCTTCCTGTCTGAAGAGAAAGCTCAAAAGGCTTAATTCGCTCTATAAGAAAAGACCCTTTCATAGGGTCTTTTTTTATGTTCTCAATATTACCTAGATACTGTCTTAATCACATTTATAATTAAGCGATTAATCATATGTTTTTTGATTTAGCTGAAATCAAATTATTTACATAAGCATAAGCTTCTTAGTGTAATGACAAACAAATACCAACAAACAGTATGATAAAAAATTGCATAATTAAATTTAAGTGAATTTTCACATCTTGATAGCAAAATCATCAATCCTTGCTACACTGTCTCAATTATGGAGGAATTTGGTGATGAACATTCTTGAAAATCCTAAACTTATCCATATATTACACTTATATTCTTTTATTTGTTTTCAGCCTGAAAATACTTAAACTCCTAGTTCAATTTTTGTCTAAATTTATATTTTTGAGATTCAGTTTATATGCAGATTTACTTGGCACGAAATAATCAACAAGCTGGCCCATATACGCTCGAGCAATTAAATCAGATGCTTGCCAACCAACAAGTACTTCTGACTGATTTGGCTTGGCATCAAGGTATGACCGAATGGAAGGCTTTAGGTGAACTCACCCAAGGGAAACTGATCTATCAGCCTGAAGGCTATGTAGCACCAGAAACGCCAGCAACACCGACCTATCAGGCTCCACAGAACGCAACTGAGTCAAGTACAGACCATCTTCGTGCCCGCAGTTCTCAAAATGTTGTAGCAAAAAAAGAACTGGCGAGTATTCCAAGCCGTATTTTAGCCAAGATTGTGGATCTGCTTTTATGGCTGCCTGCGACGTTTATTTTGACCGCATTTTTTACTCCTGAACAGGAAACCCAATTCGCACAACTGAACCAGGAGTTTATGAATGTGATGTTAAGTAGTGACGCTGACCCTGCTCTGGCACAGCAACTACAAACTCAGATGTTTGACATGTTTTCACAGCAGGCCTGGATTGCGACTGCAATTTACCTAGTGATCATGCTCGCTATTCAGGCCTTTCTGATTGCCAAATCGGGTCAAAGTATCGGTAAAAAACTGACTAAAATTAAGATCGTAGATGCCGAGACTGGTGAAAAAACCAGCTTGATGCGCGCCTTCACTATTCGCAGTGTATTCTTTATTTTCCTGAATATTATCTTCATGCCACTCAGCACAATCATTGATTGGGCATTCGGTTTAGGGCAAAAACGTCAAACCGTGCACGATAAACTGGCAAAAACCCAAGTCGTTAAACAATAATTAGTTCTGCCATAAAATGGGATGTTTTGACATCCCATTTTCCTACATAACTTTGAAATTACAATAAAATTCCTATAAATATTCTTGAAACCCGACCGACAAAATCGGTTTTTATTACAGTCATTTAAAGCACCTTTATATATAGCTTAGTTTGGCAATATCAGGCATAATGCCCTACAACGTAGCGGTGTATTATGATTAGAAGGGTGTTTTGTAAAAAAACGGCCTCTTTTATCATGCGACACTTTAATCGCTATCCCATATTAAATTAGGGAATGGGACTCTTCACCGAGGTTGTAAAATGAGACAAACGATTTTAGCTGTATTGTCTTTATCAACGATGGCTGCACTTTTAACAGGGTGTGGTGGTGATCTAGTACTTCTGAACTCTAAGGGTCCAGTTGCAGCAGGCCAAAGTAGCCTGATGATGACTGCGATTTACTTAATGCTATTGGTGGTAATTCCATCAATTATCATGGCATTATGGTTCGGTTGGAAATATCGCGCATCGAATAAAGACGCAGACTATAAACCTACATGGGCACACTCTACTGCAATTGAAATTGTAGTTTGGGGTATCCCTGTCATTATTATTGGTATTTTAGCTTGGTTAACTTGGTGGGGTTCCCACAAGTACGACCCATACCGCCCACTTGAGGCAGATAAAGCACCATTAACAGTTCAGGTCATTGCTGAACAGTTCAAATGGATCTTCATCTACCCAGAACAAAACATTGCGACTGTAAACGAAATTCGCTTCCCAGAGAAAACTCCGGTAAGTCTTCGTTTGACTTCTAACTTCACGATGAACTCATTCTTCATCCCTGCGTTAAGTGGTCAGATCTATGCAATGGCGGGTATGCAAACTCACCTGAACTTAATGGCAGACGAAACTAGCCCAGCTGAAGGCTACCGCGGTTTCTCTTCTAACTATTCAGGCTATGGCTTCTCACAAATGCGCTTCCGTGCACATGCTGTGACTGATGCTCAGTTTGCTGAATGGGTAGCTGCAGTTAAAGCAGGTAACGGTACTTCAGTAAATCCAGAAGCAGTTCAAAAAACTGTTTTAGACCAAGCTGAATTTGCAAGCTTGCGTGACGGTAACCGTGGTAAACACCAAATCGAAGCGATTATTGCAAAAGCTACGACTCCTGAAGAGAAGGCTGCTGCTGAAGCAATGAAGCCTTACCCAACTAAGCCACATCCAGTGACTTACTACTCTTCTGTTGAGCAAGGTTTGTTTGAATCTGTGATCAATAACTACATGAGTAACTATCACGGTGCTGATCACTCAGCGTCTTCTGTTGCTCACCAGGAAGCAGCTGCTTCTGAAGCACATGTAGATGTTGAACATGCGACTGCTTCTCAAGGAGAATAATTCATGAGCTTCTTAGGTAAGTTAGGTCCAGATGCAATTCCGTACGATCCAATCGTACTGGTAACTGTTGCAATGATGATCTTAGGTGGTATCGCAGTTGTTGCAGGTATTACCTACTTCAAAAAATGGGGCTACCTGTGGAACGAATGGTTCACATCTGTAGACCATAAAAAAATTGGTATCATGTATATCTTTGTATCAGTGATCATGCTGGTACGTGGTTTCGCCGATGCGATCATGATGCGTCTTCAGCAGTTCCTTGCAAAAGGTGGCGGCGAAGGCTACTTGCACCCAGAACACTATGACCAGATCTTCACCGCACACGGTGTGATCATGATCTTCTTTGTGGCAATGGGTCTTGTTGTTGGTTTAATGAACATCTCTGTACCGCTTCAAATCGGTGCACGTGACGTTGCATTCCCATTATTGAACTCTTTAAGCTTCTGGCTGTTCGCTGGTGCTGCGGGTCTGATGATGGCTTCACTTGCGATTGGTGAATTCGCTGCGACTGGTTGGATGGCTTATCCTCCACTATCAGGCATTGAATACTCTCCTGGCGTCGGTGTGGATTACTACATCTGGGCACTGCAGATTTCAGGTCTGGGTACGCTATTAACGGGTGTTAACTTCTTCGTTACCATCATCAAAATGCGTGCGCCTGGCATGAAACTGATGGAAATGCCAATCTTTACCTGGACATCTTTATGTACAGCAGTATTGATTATCGCGGCATTCCCAGTGTTGACTGCTACTATTGCAATGCTGTCTCTTGACCGTTACTTCGGCTTCCACTTCTTCACAAACGAGCTAGGCGGTAGCCCAATGCTTTATGTGAACTTGATTTGGACTTGGGGTCACCCAGAAGTATACATTCTGGTATTACCAGCATTTGGTATTTACTCTGAAGTTGTATCGACTTTTGCTCGTAAAGCTTTGTTCGGTTACAAATCAATGGTGTATGCAACAGTTGCAATTACAGTATTGTCATTCGTTGTATGGGTTCACCACTTCTTTACCATGGGTGCAGGTGCCAACGTTAACGCGTTCTTCGGTATCATGACCATGATTATTGCGATTCCTACTGGTGTTAAAATCTTCTCTTGGTTGTTCACTATGTACAAGGGTCGTATCGTTTACACTACCCCAATGCTATGGACACTTGGCTTCCTTGTGACTTTTGGTATCGGTGGTTTAACAGGTGTATTGATGGCAGTTCCACCAGCGGACTTCCTGGTACACAACTCTTTATTCCTGATCGCTCACTTCCATAACGTAATTATTGGTGGTGTAGTATTCGCGATGTTCGCGGGTATTATCTTCTACTGGCCGAAAATGTTCGGTTGGAGACTGAATGAGACTTGGGGTAAAGCAGCATTCTGGTTCTGGTTCTTTGGTTTCTACTTTGCATTCATGCCACTTTATATCCTTGGTTTCATGGGTATGACTCGTCGTCTGAATACATTTGATAACCCAGACTGGGATCCATATGTAAACATCGCAATGTTCGGTGCTGTTCTAGTTGCACTTGGTATTGTATGTTTCATCATGCAAATCGTTGTTGGTTTCCTACAACGCGATCAACGTCTAGATTTGACTGGCGATCCATGGGATGGTCGTACGCTTGAATGGGCTACATCTTCTCCTGCTCCGTTCTATAACTTTGCTCATCTTCCAAAGATCAATGGTATTGATACTTTCTGGATCGAGAAAGAAAACGGTGTTGCTTATGCAAAACCTACGAAGTACGAAGATATCCATATGCCGACTAACCGTGCTGCTGGTTTCATTATCGCAATGTTCATTACTGTTATGGGCTTCGCGTTAATCTGGCACATCTGGTGGTTAGTAGCGGTTACTTTCGTAGCAGCTATCATCAGCTTCATCGTGTCTTCTTTCACCAAGAAAGTGGATTACTATGTTCCTGCTGCTGAAGTTGAGCGTATTGAAGGTGAACGTTATGCGATCCTTGAAAAACACTTGAAGAAGGACTAAGACCATGGCTGAAGTACTTCATCACGATAACCACGGACACGATGAGCATCATCATCACGATGATACTGACATCACTGTCTTTGGTTTCTGGACTTACTTGATGAGTGACCTTATCCTTTTCGGTACACTCTTCATTGCATTCGCTGTTTTAAGTAGCCACGTTCCATTAGGCACTCCAAGCGCGCGTGATCTGTTTGGTGATTCATTAGGCTTCGTTTTAACTGAAACGTTTGCCCTTTTGATCTCTTCCGTAACTTTTGGTTTTGCCGTTCTAGCTGCCTACAAGAAAAACGTTGGTCAGGTTCTTACCTGGTTAGCGATCACTTGGTTATTCGGTGCTGCCTTCATCGGTATGGAACTTTATGAGTTCAATCATTTAGTTCATGCTGGTCATGGCCCTAGCACTTCTGCGTTCCTGTCTTCGTTCTTTACGCTGGTAGGTACGCACGGTATCCACGTGACTTCAGGTTTGGTATGGATGATCGTGTTAATGATTCAAATCAAGAAATATGGTTTGACTCTACCTAACACTCGTCGTCTTGCGTGCCTAAGCTTGTTCTGGCACTTCCTTGACATCGTATGGATCTGTGTATTCAGCGTAGTTTACTTGATGGGAGTTCTATAATGAGTCATGATCATAACGCTGCTGGCGAATCACACGGTAACATGAAGCAATATACTGTTGGCTTCATCCTGTCTGTTGTCCTTACTGTAATTCCATTCGGTATGGTCATGGCAGGTGGTTTTAGCCGCGGTATCTTGATTACTGCTATTGCAATTACTGCAGTCGCTCAGATTCTTGTGCAATTAATTTACTTCTTGCACATGAACTCTTCTTCGGAGCAACGCTGGAACGTAATTGCATTTGTGTATACCATCTTAACCATCGCTATTCTTTTAGTGGGTTCTGTATGGATCATGAACTACCTACACTACAACATGATGATCTAAACTGGTTGTCATGCTGAAAAAGTATTTATTCCTGACTAAGCCAGGAATTCTCTTCGGTAACTTTGTTACCACTTTGGGTGGCTACTTCGTAGCCACTCAAGGTTCTGTAGATTTCCTTCTCCTGCTTCTTACTCTTATTGGTACTACTCTCGTAGTGGCATCAGGATGTGTGGTCAATAACGTTATTGATCAGGACATCGACCAAAAAATGCAGCGCACGCAAAATCGCGCACTTGTCAAAAAAACCATTTCTGTACCTGTTGCTCTCACCTTTGCTTTTGTACTGGGTTTGATCGGTTTTGGCATTTTATGGTTCTGGGTAAATGCATACGCTTTCCTATTCGCAGTTATTGGTTTTGTCGTATACGTTGGTTTTTACAGCTTATGGACAAAACGAACAACTATTCACCAAACACTGGTAGGCAGTATTTCTGGCGCAGCACCGCCTGTGATCGGCTATACCGCAGTTGCAAGCCAGTTTGACCTGGGGGCCCTACTGATTTTTCTTGGGTATGCACTCTGGCAAATGCCTCATTCATGGGGAATTGCAGTTTACCGTTTTGAAGATTACAAAAATGCAGGCATTCCAATTCTGCCTGTCGCCCGTTCAATTCGACGTACCAAGATCGAATCTTTGATCTACGTGATATTGTTCGGAATTACCATGAATGCTTTATTTGTTTATGGTTATGCAAACTGGATCTATCTGGTGGTATTAAATCTGATGACGCTTTACTGGATCTATCTCAGTATTCAGGGCTTTAAAGCTGAAGATGATCAGGCATGGGCAAAACAGTATTTCATGTTCTCGGTCAAACTGATTACCGTGATCAGTATTATTTTCAGTTTTACTTCTACTGCCCCGCAGAATCCAATCATATTCTTTTAAGTAGATAGAGTTTTACTCTATCTTTTTTTATTTCTTCACTAAATACATAATCCCTTCCGAGCTTACTTAAAGTAACTTTGTTTCCTTTAGATACTTAACTCTTGTAAATTTTTTATTTGTTTCCATACCTGCTCAAACATTCATCATCTGGCAAGATTTGCTTGTATTTCAGCCCCAAAACCACTAAACTTCACGCTTCGCATATTATGCGACACAACCAAGGTTGTGACTCCTTGCTTCAATTTCACTTAAATTGGGGCTGTTTAAACCGTAAGGAGCTGACAATGCGTCACTACGAAATCGTACTATTGGTACATCCAGACCAAAGCGATCAAGTTGTGGGTATGGTAGAACGTTACCTAACTCACATCAAAGAAGCTGAAGGTCAAATCCACCGTCTTGAAGACTGGGGCCGTCGTCAATTGGCTTACCCAATCAACAAGATCCACAAAGCTCACTACATTCTGATGAATGTTGAGTGTGGTCAAACTACTCTTGATGAGCTAGAAGAATTGTTCCGTTATAACGATGCAATCATTCGTAGCCTTATCATCCGTCGTGAAAACGCTATCACTGAAGAGTCACTATTGGCTAAGAGTGCTGAAGAAAAACGTGCGCGTAAAGCTCAACGTGAAGAAGCACAACAAGCTCAAGACTCTGCTGAAGCATAAGGAGAACCTAACATGGCACGTTTTTACCGTCGTCGCAAGTTCTGCCGCTTTACAGCTGAGAACGTTACGTACATCGACTACAAAGATATCGACACTTTAAAACAGTACATCACTGAAAACGGCAAGATTGTTCCTAGCCGTATTACAGGTACTAAAGCTCGTTACCAACGTCAGCTAGCACTTGCTATCAAACAAGCTCGCTACTTGTCTTTGATCCCTTACACTGACAATCATAAGTGAGGTTGAGCTGTGGATATTATCTTATTACAACGCATTAAAAACCTTGGTAAACTTGGTGATAAAGTTTCAGTTAAAGCTGGTTACGGCCGTAACTACTTGATCCCTCAAGGTAAAGCAGTTGCAGCTACTGAAGCTAACACTGCTGCTTTTGAAGCTCGTCGTGCTGAACTTGAGAAACAAGAAGCTGAAGTATTAGCTGCTGCTCAAGCACGTGCTGACCAATTGAACGAAGTAAACATCGTAATCACTGCGAAAGCTGGTGATGAAGGTAAACTGTTCGGTTCAATCGGTACTCGTGACATCGCTGACGCGTTGACAAATGCTGGTCTTACAGTTGACCGTGCTGAAGTTCGTCTTCCAAATGGCGCACTTCGCAACACTGGTGAATTCAACATCGCAATCCAATTGCACCATGATGTTGCTGCAGAAGTTCTGGTTACTATCGTAGCTGAGTAATTTCTCACCGAAAAAAGGGCATGCTTTGGCATGCTCTTTTTTTATCTCTAAAAAATATAATCTGCTCAACAGTAGAAAATTCAATTTATTCTTCGCGTTCACAAAAAATTGCACTTCGCATTTTGGATCAGACCGCGTATCATTTCATCTCGTAGTGAATAAACCTTATTCATCTCCGACAATATTTAACCATTGTATTTAAAATCAGGGATTTATATGTCACAGGCGAATGCCAGCAAAAAGGCACCTACCGCTAAACCAGAAATTGTTGCTGATACCCAACTTAAGGAGTTCCGTACTCCCCCGCACAATTTAGCGATTGAACAGGCTGTACTTGCTGCCCTTATGACTGTGGCTGAATCTTTTGAACAAGTCGGCGATGTACTTACCGAAAATGATTTTTATGCGACCCGGCATAAATATATCTTCCGTGCCATTGAACAGCTTTCTAAGGAAAACTCGCCTTATGATGCAGTACTGGTTCATGACTGGCTGATCAAGCAGAACTTACTCGATGCGGTCGGTGGTGAAGAATATTTAATGCAGCTGATGGCTGATTCGCCTTCGAGTTTCTATAACCTGGAAACCTATGCCGGCAAAATTAAAGAGTTCTCTACTTTACGTAGCATGATCAAGGTCAGCTCTGAAATTTTACAGAATGCCTATGACACTAAAGGCCGTCCGGTGAGTGAAATTCTAGATCTGGCTGAAACTAATATTTTCTCGATTGCCGAACAACATAATAACAATGCCAAGGCTCAAGGCCCAAAAGCCATTAATACCGTTGTCGCAGACGTATTCGATAAGCTAAATGAACTTTCTCAGCTTGAAGGTTCAATTACCGGTCTGACCACCGGTTTCGTGGAACTGGACAATAAAACTTCCGGTATGCAGGCTGGCGACCTGATTATTGTCGCAGCCCGTCCTTCTATGGGTAAAACCACCTTTGCCATGAACCTGGTCGAAAGTGTGCTGTTTAACAACAACCTCCCTGCACTGGTCTATTCGATGGAGATGCCAGCGGATTCAATCGCGATGCGTTTGATTTCCTCTTTCGGCCGCGTGCATCAAGGTCACTTGCGTGCTGGTAAAATGGACAGTGATGAATGGTCAAAAGTGACCAGTACCATTGTGCATTTACAGGAAAAGCATCTTTATATTGATGACTCCTCTGCACTTCCACCGACTGAGGTTCGTGCGCGTGCGCGTCGTATTGCTAAAATGCATGGCGGTAAGCTCGGTTGTATCATGGTCGATTATCTTCAGTTAATGAAAGTGCCAGGTATGGGTGATAACCGTGTCGGCGAGATCTCGGAAATTTCCCGAAGCTTAAAAGCCTTGGCCAAAGAGATGCAGTGCCCTGTGATTGCC
The DNA here is from genome assembly GCF_013417275.1 of Acinetobacter sp. YH16038. Lineage (NCBI taxonomy): Bacteria > Pseudomonadati > Pseudomonadota > Gammaproteobacteria > Moraxellales > Moraxellaceae > Acinetobacter > Acinetobacter sp. YH16038. The sequence continues at coordinate 18,483 of NZ_VPEG01000005.1, forward strand.
TTATCACAGTTGAACCGTTCTCTGGAGAACCGTCCCAACAAACGCCCGGTGATGTCCGACCTTCGTGAGTCTGGTGCGATCGAGCAGGATGCCGACTTGATCATGTTTATTTACCGTGACGAGGTTTATAACAAGGAATCGAAAGAAGCCGGTACTGCCGAGATTATTATTGGTAAACAGCGTAACGGTCCAATTGGTACAGTTCGTCTGGCATTTGAAGGTCAATATACCCGTTTCAGTAATCTCTCTCCTGAGTTCTATGCCCAGTATGATGATGAAGAGTAAGCATTCAAGATTAATCTGTTTCCCAAAAAGAGGCCGAAATGGTCTCTTTTTTATTTAGAATGCTTGCTTTGCATGAAATTATATAAATGAGCATGTCCATTTATGGTAGATAGGTCTACAATATTTGCAATTTTGAAATGACCGCTTTTGTTTTCACAATCCTGTTATTTCTCTCCCTCTTTTGTGTGTTCCACACGATATTATTTTTGTCATCCCGCAGGAGTATCTAGGGTGCGCCAAGCTACAGTTTATATTGACAGTGAAGCACTGCAATATAATTTAAACCGTGTCAAACAACTTGCCCCAACCGCTAAAATCGTCAGCATGGTCAAAGCCAATGCTTACGGACATGGAGTTAAAGACTGCTTAGCAGCCTTAAAAGATAGTGATGCCTTTGGTGTCGCCTGTCTGGAAGAAGCGCTGGAAATTCGTGAACTCGGCTACCAGCAACCCATTACGCTGATCGAAGGCATTTTCTCTGCAGATGAAATGCAGGTTGTGATCGATCAGAATATTGAAGTCATTGTGCATCATCAGCCACAACTGGACTGGTTACTGGCAAATAAAGAAGCCTATATTGCGAAAGGCCTAAAAGTTTGGGTAAAACTCAACAGCGGTATGAACCGTCTTGGTTTTAAAATTGATGTAATTAAAAATGTGATCAATCAATTAAAAGCAGAAGGTTTTACCTGCGTGCTGGCGATGCACTTTGCCAATGCTGATGCGGAACATCCTCTCAATGAACAGCAAATCCGGCAGTTCTTGGAAGTGAAGAATGACTGCGCACCTTTAATGGGTTCTTGCTGTAACTCAGCTGCGATCTATAAATATCCAGAATTGCATTTTGACTTTGTTCGTCCGGGCATCATGCTCTACGGCGCGACTCCATTTGCAGACAAGACTGTACATGATCTAGATCTAAAACCAGTCATGACTTTTACCGCTGAAGTGATTGCATTGAATAATATCAAACCTGGTGAACATGTCGGTTATGGTTCAACTTTTACTGCTGACAAAGACATGACCTTGGCCATTGTTTCTATCGGTTATGGTGATGGTTATCCACGTGCTTTCCCGAAACAGAACTATGTAGCGATTAATGGTCAGCAAACCCGTGTGATTGGCCGTGTGGCAATGGACATGATTGCCATTGATGCAACTGGTCTCAATCTGGAATTAGGTACTGAAGTCGAACTATGGGGCAAATCCCGTCTGGTTGATGATGTAGCTGAAGCCAATGGTACGATTGGTTATGAATTGCTTTGCCGTATGTCTGCCCGCCCGGTACGCAAACTGGTTTAAAGAAAAACTATTTAAAAATAAAAAAGCCCAACTCATGTTGGGCTTTTTTATATTGTCAGCATTCAAGCTGATTTTTGCTCTTCATTTTCGATTAATGACAGTTCAAATAGTAAGGCATCTACTTGTTCCTGGTTAAAATCGCATGGTGTAAAAACCTCAAATCCCATTTCTTGGCAGAATTGTTGAATGGAACTGCGTTTAGAAATATATTTCATTGACCAGTCGCCAAAAGTACGCTGCTCAATCTCTTTGGTTTCAAATAGTTTAATATTTTTATGGCGTGGATCTTTAGACAGTCTCTCTGTCAGTAAAGCTTTTAAAAGCAGACATTCCCCTTCCAGGCACTGGAAAAAATGTCCATCAGCAAAATAAAGCACCCCTGTTATTTGATTAGAATGATTAAAATCACGTGCTTCTTTAAGGATATCCGTTAAATCTTGAAGTAAGTCGGCTTTGGACGAGGTACTTTCACTGGCGTAACAAAATTGGTACATGCGGCTAACCTCTATTCTTATCTATGCAATATCGTATAGAAGTTAGCACTGTATACTAAACGGTCAATTTTTGCTAATACTTATAAGAAAAAATTATTTATAATTCTATAAATATTATAAGAAATAGTCATTCGATGGTGTAGGCAATTCAGCTAGGCCTTTCTTTAAAGTTTCAGACCATTGCCGGCTAATATCCGTAAAATACTCATCGTCTTCAGCAATACGCTTACCCTTTGGCATCATTAAGCTGTCTTTTTTATAGACGAGTACATCTAGCGGCATACCGACAGATACATTTGAACGTAAGGTAGAAGCAAAAGAAATCAGAGAACAACGTAATGCCTCATCGAGTGGCATATCATAGGTCAGAGCACGATCCAGAATCGGCTTACCATATTTACTCTCACCAATCTGGAAATATGGCGTATCCCGTGTCGCACAAATAAAATTGCCTTGCGGGTAGATATGATAGAGCTGCATTTCCTGATTTTTAATCTGGCCGCCGACCAGAAAATTACAATAGTAAGTACTTTGTTCTAAACTATCATCCGTCACATTGGCAATTACTTTTTTGAGCGTATTACCCACCAGTTCCGCGACATCAAACATGGTCGGTAAACTCAGGATATTCGGTTCCTGCCTAAGTTCCAGCTGATTTCTGATATGTCCGATCACTGCCTGTGTTGTTGCCAGGTTTCCGGAGGCCTGGAGTACGATAACGCGTTCCCCATCTACCCCAAAGGTATATAATTTTCGAAAAACCGAAATATGATCCACACCAGCATTGGTGCGTGTATCACTGATAAATAGCATACCTTGCTCTAAACGAAGGGCACAACAATACGTCATTTTTTGTCCTTATTAATGAATTAACATCCTAGTACCTGGACGATGGAATACATGGATTCCACACCGCCTTCTTCTCTTACACCACGTACTGGTGCAACATCCCAATAGTCGCGCCCCACCGCAACATAGACATGCGCACTAGGCGTAAATAACAGGTTACTCACATCAAAACAGTACCATGCCTGTTCAATAAATACCTCAGCCCAAGCATGACTCGCCAGATGTGAGGCATTCTGTGCATAAAGATAACCTGATATATAACGTGATGGTAAACCTAAATGTTTACACATGGCGATAAAAATATGACTGTGATCCTGACAGACGCCCTGACGTGCTTCAAAAGCATCAATCGCAGAACCCTGTACCGTAGTACTATTTGATATATAAGGAACATGTTCGAGTACGGCTTGGGCCAAGCTGATTAAATGTTTACGAGTTAGTGCTGGAACATGCTGCTCTGCAAAATCCTTCATCTCTGCATTGCATTTTGTGGCTTCTGTCGGCTGTAAAAACAGATAGGGATTTAAGGAATCATTCAAGCCCTGCTCATGCGCGAGATTTAGCTCAACGATGCCTTGTGCCATGATCATCAGGCTATGATAGGATTCACGCTGTGTACTGGTCATCCAGAAATTTTTAAAGGCATCATGCCGAATCACTTTCTGACCCGGTACACTGACATCCCAATAATGCACCTTCTGATGTTCATTGGTGGAAGGCATCATTTTGATGTACTGAATACTGTTCCTCACCTCGGCTGTGTACGTATATTGCGTTTGGTGATTCACCATCAATTTCATACATCAGCCTCGAACAAGCGATGAATATGATCACTAAACTGGTAAAACTGCTTCAGATCAGGTGCAGCACGTAACTGTGTCCAGTATTGCTTTACACTGCCCCAGCCAATCTCACAGAGCGTATCCACAATATAATCGATTTTACATAAGGTACGGGTAGTATCCTCACCGAGACGTAACTGCTGATCAAGCTGTTCCAGACATTGGCCCAGACTGAAAAACAGAAATACATCTGATGATTCTGCTTCCAGAATTTCGGCACAATCTGTCACGACATCGCAGATATAACCGGCATTCTGATCAGCAGTTTTAATCAGTTTCAGTAGTTCGGAATAGGCTTTGCCAGACAATACACCGCGTAATTCCTGAATATTGTCTTTTGCCACCTGAAACTGCTGGGTAAATGAAGTCGGTTGGGTACTATCCAGAACCAGCTCATTTAATGAACTGGCATCAAACGCAGGCAAACAGAAAGCATGTGCATAAGCCACAGCGGCTTCATCATCTAAAAATGGAAAATGCGAACATAAAAACTGGGTACGAGATAAATAACGGCCTAACCAAAAAATATGTTGCGCATTGGTATTTAACAAAACCATGACGTTATCCTTCTTTGGAATGTTATGAATGTAAGTTGTCGACTACCCAAGTATCTTTGATCCCGCCACCTTGCGATGAGTTGACCACCAGTGAGCCTGCCTGCATGGCTACCCGGGTCAGACCACCTGGCACAATTTCAGTGCGGTAAGGTGAGCTCAAGACAAAAGGACGCAGATCAATATGTCGTTCAGCAATACCAAAATTGCTTAAAGTCGGACTGACCGACAAATCCAAAGTTGGCTGCGCAATGTATAAATGCGGCGCAGCTAAAATCTTATCTCTAAAAATATCAATATGCTGTTGAGAGGCTTGGGGCCCAATCAGCATGCCGTAACCGCCAGAACCTTGTGCTTCCTTGACGACCAGCTGATCCAAATTCGCCAACACGTAGTCCAGATCTTCCGGATTACGACATTGGTAGGTTGGAACATTATTTAAAATCGGTTTTTCACCTAAATAAAAATGAATCATTTTATCGACATAAGGATAAATCGATTTATCATCTGCCACACCTGTACCCGGTGCATTTGCGATTACAACATTATGTTGTAAATATGCGGACATTAAGCCCGGAACACCCAAAGTACTATCTGGTTTAAAGCACAGTGGATCAAGATAGGCGTCGTCGACCCTTCTATAAATAACATCAACCTGTTGACGCCCACGTATCGTTTTTACATAAACCTTAGAGTTCTCAACAAAAAGATCACGTGATGTCACTAAAGGCACATCCATGTCCCTTGCAAGGCAAGCATGTTCATAGTAAGCACTATTGAAACGACCCGGAGTCAAAACCACAATGAATGGATTATCGGTATAGGCATTTTCCGCCAGAATTTCTCTTAAGAGTTTTGGATATTGCTCAATACCGGCAATATTGGATTGCTCAAACACTTTTGGCATTAACTTCTGGCTGATCTTGCGGCATTCCAGCATATAGGACACACCAGACGGCGTTCTCAGGTTATCTTCCAGTACATAAAATTCGCCTTTGGAATCCCGGATAATATCAATCCCGCTAATCTGGCTATAAATACTGCCTTTCAAATGATGCTGATACATATGCGGCTGATACGCTTCATGGGTCAGTACCTGAAGTTCAGGAACAATATTGGCTTTGAGAATATCCTGCTGATGATAAATATCATGCAGAAACAGGTTTAAGGCACGAACACGCTGTGCTGAACCGAGTGCCACCATATTCCACTGTTTACGGGCAATCACCCGTGGGATTACATCAAACGGAATAGTCCTCTCAGTGCCCTGCTCATCGCCGTATACGGTAAATGTAATACCGTCATAGAGAAAATGTTCTTTTGCCACTTCATTTAGCTGATTCAGTTCATCTAATGTATGCTGTGACAGCCATTCTTCAATTCGTTGACCTGCCTGGCTGTTCATCACCTGATGATTACGCATTTCATTGAAAAATTTCGAAGAAATCTCTTGGTATAAAAAATGCGGACTGTGCTTAATTGAAATATTGAGTGCTGTAGTATTTGTAAAATTTTTGCTTAAATCTGCTGCAGTATGATTTTCTACTGTTGTAATAGTATTTGTATCCTGGCTTTCTTTTAGCATACAAACCTCGTCATTGTAATCTATTATAATAAAATCAGAGCAATATCCATGCCATGACATCCGTTTCGAAGTCTGTATTAACCCAGCAAAGTGCCTATTCACTCAATATCATTTTTCACCAAGATGTTTACGGATTGTAGGACAATTGTTGCGCAGAATAACTTGCGAAAAAAATCCAGATTTCTTATTGTGGTAAGCTCATATTTAATTTGTTTCCACTGATTGCCAGTAAAAATACATTATGTCAGCACAAGAAAAAGAAACCTCCAACAGCCTTTACCGCCAATGGCAAATCTTGTCGCGTCTTTCTACCGGCAAATGGATGGGAACCCGTGAACTCCAGGAAATCCTGAATCGTGAAGGGATCGAGATCAGTTTACGCACCATTCAGCGTGACCTGAACCAGATTGCCCAGCGTTTTCCGATTGAAAGCAGTAAAACTACACCCCAGGGCTGGCGGTGGCGTTCAGATGCCCCGATTCAAAGCTTGCCGCACATGACCAGTTCACAAGCGGTAACCTTTATGATGGTGGAAGAACATTTGAAACATTTGCTGCCACCTAGTCTGATTGAAGAAATGAATCCCTGGTTTGACCTGGCACGACGCAGCCTGTCTTCACAAAATAATGTACGACAATGGATTAACCGGGTCAGAATCGTGCCTGCGACTCAACCACTTATTCCGCCTGTCGTTGATAAAACGGCCCAGCAGGCGATTTATGAAGGCCTGTTACAGGATAAACAGCTGGAATGTGTTTATCAGGGTCGTGGTCATAATGGTGAAGAGAAAACCTATATTTTAAATCCGCTGGCATTAGTGCAAAAAGGTTCAATTATCTATCTGGTCTGTACCCGTCATGATAAATCGGATATTCAGACCTTTGCCCTGCATCGTTTTAAATCTGCGGTTGTACTGAACTCTCGTGCCCTGCATCCTGTGAATTTTGATATTGATGAATATATTGAATCTGGCGCTTTAGGATTTCGGGTCGATTTTAACCAGCCAACAGAAAATGTATTGCTTCAACTGAGCATGCCTGAATCTGATGCACACTATTTTGAAGAAAGTCAGCTAAGCAAAGATCAAAAAATTGAAAAAATTGAAAATGGTATGGCTCTGATTAGTGCGACTGTGCCTTTTACCTCACAACTGGTTTGGTGGTTACGAAGTTTTGGCAATAAAATCAAAAATATCGAACCAAAAATAGTGGCAGATGCTGTTTACCAAGTGAATGAAACTGATTCAGTCTCTTCCAAAGAATAAAAAAGTCCCCATTTTGGGGACCTGATCAATTTATCATTTTATTTTTATTATTGCTCTGGTGATCTGTTACTGAACCAGTCTACTTTCCTCTTGCCCCAGAAAACAGACCGGATGTGTCACATTAGAAATTAAGGAGTCCGGCAACATGAGCAAGCCAGCTCTGCATTATTAAAACGGATCGATTTTTTTGTCATAATTTACACTCCTGATGTGGGGGTAAAATCACTATAAAACGCTTAAGCCTGTTTTTGAAATAAAAAGAATGCATGCCTTTTGCACAATTTTTCCATAGAAGATTATTTGGAAAATTTATTATCTATCTAGAAGTCAGGTATAGCGGCCTACGCCCCATTGTCAGCAAGTTTATAAAATTAAAAAACAATTCTATGCTTGTATAAGCCAGGCAGCTCTGCACATTATTAAATGCTATCGTAGTGGAAATAGGGATTTAATTTCATAATGGCTAACCCTGCGCAATTAGTACGACACAAATTACTTAATACTTTCTTTTCACGGCATTCAGTCTGGTTTGCCTGCATCACCATCGCCGTTATTTTTACGATTTTTCATATCGGTTATGAGCCGCGCTATATTTATTATTTTATGCCGGCAACCTTAGTGAATACACTATGGATCGTCAGTATTCTACTGAGCCTGCTAGGCCTATATGATGTCTTGCAAAACAGACATTCAATCTTAAAAAATTACCCGATTATGGGTCATTTCCGCTTTATCTTTGAAGAATTCCGTCCTGAAATTCGTCAGTATTTTATTGAAGCGGATCGGGATGCTTTGCCATTTTCACGTATGCAGCGCAGTCTGGTGTATCAACGGGCCAAAAATGAAAATTCAGATAAGCCTTTCGGCTCAATCATGAATGTCTATGAAGAAAATTATAAGTTTATTAACCACTCTCTCACTCCTTGCCGACCTGCTGATCCAGAAACCTTCCGCATTCTGATCGGCAATGAGCAGTGTACGCAGCCTTATTCTTCTTCAATTTTGAATATCTCGGCTATGAGTTTCGGGAGTTTAAGTGCCAATGCGGTTCGGGCTTTGAATCTTGGTGCGCAAAAAGGCAAATTCTTTCATGATACAGGTGAAGGTAGTATCAGCCCTTATCATCTGGAACATGGCGGTGACATTGTCTGGGAAATTGGTAGCGGCTATTTTGGCTGCCGGACCTTAGAAGGTCAGTTTGATCCGGTAAAATTTGCAGAAAAAGCTAAGCTACCTCAGGTAAAGATGATTGAAATCAAGCTTTCACAAGGTGCCAAGCCTGGACATGGGGGGATTTTACCTAAAGCCAAGATTTCAGAAGAAATTGCTCAGATTCGCGGGATTAGCCGTGAACATGACTGTGTCTCACCTTCTGGACATCCGGCGTTTAAAACCCCGATTGAAATGATGAATTTCATTCAACAACTACGTGAGCTTTCTGAAGGTAAGCCAGTCGGATTCAAGCTTTGTCTGGGTCAACCTTGGCAATTTATGAGTATGGTGAAAGCCATGCTACATACCAAAATTTATCCTGATTTTATTGTGGTAGATGGATCTGAGGGCGGTACCGGTGCTGCACCAATTGAATTGATTGACTATATGGGTACTCCTTTAAGAGAAGGTCTTTTGTTTGTGCACAATACCTTGGTCGGTGCAGGATTGAGAGACAAGATTAAAATTGGTGCAAGCGGGAAAATTATCAGTGCCTTTGATATTGCCAGTACCATGGCACTTGGAGCTGACTGGGTTAATTCAGCGCGCGGATTCATGTTTGCAGTCGGATGTATTCAGGCTCAAAGTTGTCATACCAATCAATGCCCTGTGGGAGTCACTACTCAGGATAAAGAGCGTCAAAAAGCCCTGCATGTCCCGACTAAGGCCGAGCGAGTATTTTATTTCCATAAAAATACAATGCATGCCCTGTCTGAGCTAATCGCTTCAGCAGGTTTAAAACATCCTTCTGCTATTAAACCGCATCATCTGGCACAGCGAATCAGCAATCATGAAATCAAGAACTTTGCCCAGATTCATTTCTGGCTTAAAGAAGGTGAATTATTACATTGCGAAAATAAAGATGAGGAAAATTTCTATTTCCGTATGTGGAATATGGCCAAATTGGAAAGTTTTTAGACTTAGAATAAGTGAAATTTAATCGAGTTAGACAAGAAAAAGGCGTTTACTAAAACGCCTTTTTTTAATTGAGAGTGTCACAGTCTAATAATAGGTCTTACTGCCATGCGCATGTAAAAAGGCTGGAATTAAACCTGTGAGTGCTGCACGGATATCCGCGCGTTCATTAATCAATTGATGTGAACCTTCTTCCAGCATTAGCAAAGTTTGCAGGCGGAACTTGCGCCGGATAAATTCAATATTATAACGCCAGTCCACTGTCTGATCCTGAGCACCTTGAGCTAACCAGACAGGGATACGACAGGCTGGACGTGCTTCCATTTCCTGCATCCAGCGTGACATCGCCAGAATCCAGTCCATGCCCATCATGCGGGGTTGCAAAGGATCTTTGAGGCGGATAAAACGCAGAAATTCAGGATTATGGTTATTACGACGGAAATGACGTGGTACTTCACGCTTGATCCGGCTGATAATGCCGAGTCCGAGCGGATTATGCCACCAGGCAGTTTTAGCCGGACGAATCAACGGTGACAATAACAGCACGCGATCTACAAACGGATTTTCACGTCGTTCTGCAAATTCGAGCAAATGATGCATCCAGATCGCACCACCAGTACTTTGTCCAATACCAACCCATGGTTTCGGTAACTGCTCTGCATGCTTCACATAACGATATACCGCATGCAAAACCTGCTGGTAATGGTCAAAATTCTGGATACTGGCAGATGAACCATCGCTGAGACCATGCCCCGGCAGGTCATAAGTCAGGACGCTAAAGCCCTGTTCCAGCAACTCACGTACGATCGGCTGATAAATTCCGCTATGTTCCAGATATCCATGTAACAGAAAGGCCGTTCCCTGAATCTTGTCAAAACGGGTATTTTCTAGATTAGGTGTAAATACTTGCACATGCAGTTTAAACAGCGGCATCTGTACATAGCCCTGCCAATGCTTGCAATCCAGCAAATCGAAACCATATAGTCTGCGATAAGACAGCAGATCAATAGTCGGCTGGTCATCCCTATTCAAGTTTAAGGGCTGTAAAAGCTGTGGCGTTGTTTCCCTGCTTGGCACAGGTAAATCCAGCTGTTTCAGGATGGTCGGATTTAAAAACGGAATATCAGACATTAAGGCACCTCCCGACAGTCACTGGAGCCAAACCACATATCGCGGATAGTGGCCAGCATTTCATAATTGGCACGGCGACTATGATCATAATTTTGTCGACTTGGACGCCAACGGGTCAAGGACTTCGGCATCGGTGCTTCCACTGGAATCGTTTGAATACCATTCAGTGCAAACAGACGACGGGTACGCGGCATATGATAACGGTCGGTAATCAGAATCACAGTCGGTGCCCCACCTTTTTTTTGCAATAATAACGAGCTGAAACGGGTATTTTCACAGGTATTCATGCTGCGGTCTTCAAGCAATTTGGCATCGACATTGTAATTTTGTAACCAACGCTGCATATACGGCGCTTCCACACCACTCAATACGATCGGTAACTGATACTGTTTTTCAACTGCGAGTGTAGTTTCCAGACGCAAACGGGTATAGTCATTGACCACAATATCCTTACCATTTTCATGTAAAGTTAAACCACCACCTAAGACCACAATGGCATAAGGTTTAGACTGATTGACCGGTTTCTGTTGCTGCTGTTCCTGCAGTAAAGCCAGATCTTCCTTGATTTCCTCTTTCGCTGTGACCTGTACGGCACTCGCTTCTTCATCTTCCAGAGGATGAGTCGTCAAGAATTCAATATATTGCTCAATCCGTTCCTTGTTTTCATTACTATCCCATTCCAGCAGTTCGCGGACCTTCTGAGTCGGGTCAACGGCTTCCACAGGTTCTTGCTGGGACAATAAAGGCACTTGTGCAGGTTGGTTCTGTTCTGCTTTTTCTTCCTGCTGTTCACGCTGATGTTCTTCAATCATCTGTTGCAGTATCTTGTAGCGTGCCTGAATCAGCATCAGATTGGCAGAATGATTTTTCTGGATATCCTGCTCCATCACACGCAAATAAGCCTGACGGGCAATCCACTGATCAGAACCTGGTTCGAGCGTATCATCTTCACTCAAGGAAGCCATTTTCTGGCTTTGTGCTGCAACTTCGTTAATTTCAAAGGACACAAATCTGTTGAGTCCCTTAACTACAAGCTGCGAATAAAATGGCGAATAGATCAACATCACCAGACAGCCGAAAAATACAAACAGTCCTGCGACGATTTGTACTAAACGGACCATCCAATGGGTGTTTTTCATATACGTTATTTATCCTGATGAGATCGAATTAAGCCTTTACAATCAAATAATACCGGTTCAGGTTCGAGCATAATCTTGAATTTGTCCCAGACAGCCTGCTGTACTGCGCTATAGGTTTGACGGACATCCGTCAGAGAAGCATGACCATAGTTCACCAGAACCAGTGCCTGTTTATGGAACATGCCAACTGACCCAAGCTGTTTCCCCTTCCAGCCTGCCTGATCAATCAGCCAGCCTGCCGCCATTTTAACCTGATCATTGGCCTGTGGATAATGGGGCAAATTAGAAAAATGCACAGCAATTCGGTCAAAAACCTGTTGATTTACGATAGGATTTTTAAAGAAACTTCCCACGTTTGGAAATTCTTTAGGGTCAGGAAGTTTGCTCTGACGAATCCGGATCACCTGCTGCTGCAAGTTTTCTGCTGTGAGATTATCACCCACCGCTGCTTTAAGATCACCATAATTCAGTTTCAGATTTGCCTGTTTTAGTAATTTAAAAGTAACGTGTGTAATCACATAACGTGTTGGATCATCTTTAAAAATACTATGACGATAGGAAAAATGACAGTCTGAGGCAGGAATGGAATCAAATTTTTTCAGCTTACGGTCATAGACCTCTACCGCATGAATAAATTCGCCAACCTCGACACCATATGCCCCAATATTCTGCACTGGAGATGCGCCGACCAGTCCGGGAATCAGGGCCAGATTCTGCAAACCATAGAGTTTCTGTTCTGTCGTCCAGAGTACGAAGTCATGCCAAACTTGGCCCCCACCTACCCGCAGACATTGATGCTGCTCATTTCCTTCCAGCATTTCAATACCTTGGATATCCATATGCAGGACGAGAGCATCAATCTGTTCCGGCAATAACATATTACTACCGCCAGAAAGAATCAGCACATTCAGTTGTTGCTGCTCAGCAAACTCCAGTGCAGCAATCAGATCATCAGTTGATTGGATCCGGCTGTAGTAAGCGGCAATCGCTTCGAGATTTAGCGTATTAAAAGGTTTAAGTTGAACCTGAGTCTGAATCTGCATGACTTAAACCTTTTCTGTTTGATGTTGTTTAAAAATTTCTACCCAGGCCCGACTGCTGGACTCACATTGGTTCAGGACACGTTCAAAACCATCTGCCCCGCCATAATATGGATCTGGCAAAGCCTGTTTTGGATAGTGCTGATCATGTTCACTCATTAAAGCAACCTGGGCACGCAGGCGTCCGAATTCTGCCTCTGCCTGATGCTGGAGCGCCTGAATATCTGCCAGATTTTCCAGATCCATCGCTAGAATCAGATCATAATCAATAAAATCATGGGTTTTGAGTTGACGCGCACGCAGGCCAGAAAGATCATAACCCCGTTTTAAGGCATGTTGCTGGCTACGCAAATCAGGTGCTTTCCCCGGATGGTAATTACTGGTTCCTGCTGAGTCGACCACAATATCGAGTTTCTGTTCATCACAATAATGTCTGAGTACCACTTCTGCCGTGGGAGAACGACAAATATTTCCCAAACAAACACATAACACCTTATATGGCGTTCTGGATGACATAAACAACCTCAGAGTTAATCATTTTCAAGATACTTATGTTAAGTTATTTACCTGATGAATCCTATATCACCGCCCCATAATAATTTTGTATTTGCGATAAAAATTAAAGGATAAAGACATGAATCGATTTCAGTTTCAAACCGTTCCCAACATCATCGCCGGCCTCGGCACGATTCAGGAATTATCCTCTATTCTCAAACAGGGCCGTTATCAGCGTGTTTTACTGGTCACTGATCCAGGCATGCTACAGCATCAATTACACCTGCCTATTCTGGAAATTATTGAAGATGCGGGACTGGATTATGCAATTTATTCCGATGTACAGGCCGATCCACCTGAGCATGTAGTGCTTGAAGCAGCAGATTTTGCCAAACAGGAAAATGTCGATATCGTGATTGGCTTTGGTGGTGGCAGCTCTATGGATGTCGCCAAGCTGATTGCAATCTTGAGTCATCCGTCACAGCACCAATCTTTGTCTGATCTGTATGGCGTAAATCAGGCTACTGGCCCCCGTTTGCCCTTGATTTTGGTTCCTACCACTGCAGGTACGGGATCTGAAGTTACTCCGATTTCAATTGTCACTACAGGTGAAACTACAAAAACAGGAATTGTGGCACCGATCCTGTTTGCAGATACTGCCATTCTGGATGCAACCTTTACCCAAAATCTGCCGCCCTTAATTACTGCTGCGACCGGCATTGATGCCATGGTCCATGCCATTGAAGCTTATACTTCTAAAATCAAAAAAAATCCCTATTCCGATATGCTGGCCAAGCATGCCTTAAAACTGTTAAATGCCAATCTTCAACGTGTGCTGGACGATGGTCAGGATCTGGACGCACGTCAAAACATGCTGGTTGGTTCTATGCTGGCAGGTCAGGCCTTTGCCAATGCACCGGTTGGGGCTGTGCATGCACTGGCTTATCCATTAGGTGGGCATTTCCATATTTCACATGGACATAGTAATGCACTGGTATTAACTGAGGTGATGAAATTTAATACGCCGGATGCCAAAGCCCTCTATGCCGAACTGATGTGCTGGTTAGATCCACAAAGCAAAGGCTGCCATGATGGCCTGACTGACCTGTTTATCGATCATTTTAATAATCATCTGGTGAAAAGTGGCTTAACCCTGAAACTTAAACAGTTAGGAATTCCTGAACATATGCTAATGATCATGGCCGAAGATGCCATGAAACAGAGCCGCCTGTTACAGAACAATCCACGTGAACTTACTCTGGAAGATGCTTACAACATTTATCAGGCGATCTATTAGATTTAGGATTATTTTCGACTCAGCAGATCTAGCCACTACAAGTTATTTAAAAATATGAAAGCAGCTCTTAAACAACGCGAACATTATTCATTTTTTCTGCCGATACAGACTCGTTGGGCGGACAATGACCTGTATGGCCATGTCAATAATGTCACTTATTACAGCTATTTTGATACGGCCGCGAATGCCCTTTTGATTCAGGAAGCCGCATTTGATCCCAAATATTCTCCAATGATTGGACTGGTGGTCAGCTCGCAATGCCAGTTCAATCAGGAACTGTCTTATCCGGAAATTATTGAGGTAGGTGTCGCCATAGAAAAAATGGGGAATAGTTCTCTCAGCTATGATCTGGCAATCTTCAAAATGAATTCTGATACGGCAGCCGCTCAAGGCAGTTTTGTACATGTGTTTGTCGATCGCTACACACGAAAAAGCACCCCGATTCCAACTGAAATGCGGGATGCTTTAGCACGTTTTGTCTCAGTCTAAAATATTTTATTTCAGCTGAATATTGTGCAATTCACCATCAAACTGTTCCAGCAAGTCACGTACAGCCGGTTCAGCATGCAGCAGCTCTTCTGCGCGTTTAAAAGCGCGTACTTTACGTTCTTGCTGCATGGTATATGGCGTTAACTGCTCTACATCTTCAAACTTCACCTGGAAAATGGTCTGTGGCCATTGTTCCTGCAAAGCTGCTTCCAGATGATGTTGTAGCTGCGACAAAAGCGGCTGATAACGCTCTGGAATATGAAAGACCGATGCTGCATTAATCTGGCCAGTCATGATGCCATACTGAGCCAATTCCTGAACTGCCGGAGATAACTGGCTATTACGGAACCAGAATTCCCATTTTTCTACCGTCCATTCACCCTGCATATCCTGTACCGGAATTTGCAGAATATCCTGCGGCATCAGATTACGGTCTGTAGAAATATTTGTATTTGCGATCTGAGTTGATGCAACCTTAGTCTGATTAGAAATTTCTGACTGACTTTCATCTGCTTTATGAACCACTTGTTCTGATTCAGTAGCTGAAGCATCTAGGCTAAACTCTGGTTCCTGTGCTACTGGTGCGGCAATATCTTTTTCAGGAATGAATTCTTCTAAAAGAAAATCATCACTGCTGGCTTCAGGGCTGGATGGAACAGGTTCTGCAGGAACATCGTCAAAACCAAACAGGCCATCTTCCAGGTTTGGATCAAATACAATTTGATCAGACTCAGATTGTTCTACCCTAGTTGATTCAGCTTGTATAACTTGAGGCTCAGAATTGGTTTCTGGCTCGTCTTCATCCAGAAAATCATCCGAAGATGGTTCAGACTGTGCAGTGACTGGATGATTATCCTGCTCGTCTTCATAGCCAGCATCTAATGAAAAATCTTCTACAGCAGCTTGAGCAACCGGCGCACTTTCCTGCTGCGTTATCTGATTTTGCTGTGGAGCTGATGCAGCTACAGCTTGTGATATCTGAACTGTATTGGCTGGAATTTCATTTGGCTGTAACGGACGGAAGGCTAGCAAACGTAGCACCGTCATCTCAAAGCCTTGCTCTTGCGTAACCGCAAGCTGTAGGTCAGCACGACCTTTACAGGCGATCTGATAATACAGTTGCAAATCTTGTGCTGAAATCAAAGCCGATAACTGCATGATCTTTTGATTGATCTCGGCACTGTATTTCAGGCTTAAATCCGGCAGATATTGTAATAAAGCCAGTTCATGCAGGGTAGAAATCAGCTGATCTAATACCAGTGATACATCCAGCGCCTGCTGACGGAATTGCAATAATAATTCGCTAACACGTGCTTTCTGATTCTGATGAATCGCCAGAATCAGATCGTAAATGATGGTTCGGTCGATCAAGCCCAGCATGTCTTTGACATCCTGATGTTGAATGGCACCCTGACCATAAGCAATCGCCTGATCCGTTAAAGACAAAGCATCACGAAGCGAACCCTGTGCTGATTCGGCAATCTGCCAGATCGCATCCTGATCAGCCTGAATGCTTTCTTTGGTGAGAATATTACCCAGATGTTCAGTAATTTCATCAACAGCCAATGGACGCAAAGTAAATTGCAGGCAGCGAGAAATAACAGTAATCGGCAGCTTTTGCGGATCTGTGGTTGCAAACAGAAATTTGACATGCTCCGGTGGTTCTTCCAGTGTCTTTAATAGAGCATTGAAAGAATGCGTGGACAGCATATGTACTTCATCGATCAGATAGACCTTGAAACGACCCTGAGTTGGCGCATAAGGGACATTGTCCAGCAGCTCACGGGTATCTTCAACTTTGGTACGTGATGCCGCATCGATCTCAATCAGGTCAATAAAACGGCCTTCATTGACGGCGGTACAGGTCGGACATACCTCACAAGGAGTCGAAGTAATACCGGTTTCACAGTTCAAGCACTTCGCCAAAATACGTGCAATCGTGGTTTTACCAACACCACGCGTTCCCGTAAACAAATAGGCATGGTGCAAACGGCCACGCTCCAGTGCGCTGGTTAAGGCACGTGAAACATGGTTTTGACCGACCAATTCGTTGAAATTGCGGGGACGGTATTTTCGCGCAAGTACTTGATACATGTATGCTCCTTTTTACAGGTCTAAGCATACTGTTTTTTTATAAAATAGTGAATGAATTAATCAGTTATGATCTGGAGAGATAGACCTATCAATCTGATTTAAATCAACTATCTCGAAGCTGTTTGCTCCATTTTTATGCCTGACTGAAATATCAGGATATTTTTAGTATATTTGGAAAATAAAATATCTATTGATTTTCGCTCTATTTGAGCGGATTAATACAATCTTAGAAATAAAAATTTCTGATCAAAGATAAAGGATTGGGTTGAATCTGTTTAAGCGAATCGCCCTAAAATAAAATCACTCTGCATCTGGTAGCGTTTACCGCTTTTGTCTTCACGGATTTCCAGCACATGCTCTTCCAAATCAACATACAGTAAATTACGAGTCGCTACATTCACCAGCTCAATTTTCTGATGAGAATCATCTTGGAAACGAATCGGGCCACTAAAGGTTTCCACCTCATTATGACCACTCAGGCTTTCACGTTCTAAAGTATAAGTTTGATCTTCGTGCAGAGTTAGCATGACAGCCATGCCCGGACAATCATCACAACGGGACAAGCAGCCCATGCAAGGAGTTGTACCCTGATACTCTCCCGCCCATGCTGGAATCTGTGCCTTGGCTTCAACAATAGTATTTTTAGCTGATTGGGTTTGATCCTGACAACCGAATAAAGCACCGGTTGCCACTAAGGAAATCAGTATTACTTTTTTCATGGTTTCATTTCGCAGCACTGGAATTTGCCACAAAATAGCATATTTTAAATGACTGACTAAACTCCCAAATCAAGGATATTCAGTTAGCGCCAGCCTTTTCTTCCCGTCAATACCGCATCAGCACAGCGCAAAGTTTCCTGCGTCAGCCCCCAAAGACGGTAATCTCCAGTTAATGAACCTGTTGGGAAGTTATGGGTATAGGCAAAACTTAAACCGCGTTCCGGATCACACCAGGCACCAGAACCGTTAAAGCCCATATGACCAAAACCTGTAGAGGCTTTACCCAATGTCAAAATACGGTGATAACCCAGACGCCAGTGCATTGGCACAGGCATCACCCGATCACGACGGGTATATTGCACCTGGCTTAGTCGCTGAAATACTGGAGGTGAAATCAACTGCTGGCCTTGCCAAGCACCGTGATTGGCCAACATCGCATAGATTTTTGCCAGACTGTCTGCAGTAAAGACGCCATTAGCTGAAGGAATAATCGCCTGTAATCCCTCATCACTAAAGAAGCTAAAATTCTTCATGCCTTTAGGAATCATGCCATCCTGAAAATCTTGTGGACTCTGACCACTCCAGACCAGAGCACGCTCCATTAAACCGGGTTTGCGTGTAACTACTCTTTTGCCTTTAGAAGATTGAGATGCAGATTTTGCTTTAAAGATCGGTCGCGCAACTCGAGGCAGTTCATCCAGCGGCACACTAAAATAGGCACCATTTAATTGCAGAGGCTGAACTAAATATTCCTGCATTAATTGGCCTAATGATTTACCGGTTGCCTTTTCCAGTACTCCCCCCACCTGCCAGCCAAAAGTCAAAGGTTGATAAGCGGCATCAGTCGTGGTCTGAAAACGTGGTTCAGCTGCCGCGATCCGCTCCAGCATGTGTGACCAGTTAGCCATTTCAGTGGCATCATCAATGATATTACGGATATCAAACAAACCACTTTGATGGCTCAGCATATGTGCCAAAGTAATCGACCGTTTACCTTTCTGGGCAAATTCAGGCCAGTATTCTGCAACTGATCTGTCATAGTCCAGATAACCTTTACTGACCAGAATGTGTGCCAATGTCGCCAGTACACCTTTGCCAGTGGAATAGCATAGTGACATGGTATCGGGCTGCCAGTTTTCTGTGGCAGACTTCTTTCCGGTATAAATATCGACAACTTTTTGTCCCTGAAAATATACAACAAGTGCCGCACCACCCTGTTCAGTACGTGCATCCTGTAGGCGGCTAAACTGACGAGCAAGGTCGCGAAAACGCGCATCCACATTGCCCTGATAATTATGCTGATCAGCAAACAGATAATCTTTAATTGGCTGCATCATTCTATCCATAGAATTTTGATCCCTTAAAATGAAAAAGCCTAAATCGAGTTTAGGCTTTTGATTCAGATTTAAATCGCTTTTACATGGCCGGTCACATGCGGCTTCTGGTTTTTGCTGTTCCGGATCAGAAAGTCTGTATCATTCGCTGCTTGAGCAGTCAGGAACTCAACTTTAGAGGGTAAGTACATCGGCAGCTTAAACCAGACATCGGCTTCATACGCATCCGGCAATGACAGATTAGCCAGCGCTTTGGCTTTGCTCCACATACCATGTGCAATCGCCTGTTTAAAACCAAAAGCCTTCGCTGTAACAGCATGAATATGAATCAGATTAAAATCACCTGAAGTCATGGCATAACGGCGGCCGGTATTTTCTGAAATTTTCCATTCAGTATTCAGCTTATAGTCCGGCGCTTTACTTTCTGCCGGTTTTTCAGCCGCTTTAGCATCAGTCTTTTGACGTGAAAGATAAGTCGTTAATGCCTCAACGACGACTTCATTGCCTACTTTGACTGTGGTAATAAAATCAAACTGAACACCTTTGTCATGAGGCTGTAACTCACCAAATTTGCATGACAGGGTTAAAGTCTCATTTACACCGACTTTACGGTATTGCTTGACCTGATTACGGATATGTACCAGTCCTAAAATCGGGAACGGAAATGCTTCCGAGGTCATCATGTGCATTTGCAGACTTTGAGATAGTACGGTCAAATAAATAGCTGGAATATAACCATTATTTTTAAAGCCACATACTTCATTATAGGCTTTTAAATGTTTCTGATCGACCTTGAATGAATCCACCACATATTCAACTTGCGGTAGAACTTTTTCAGCTTTCGGCTTTTTAAAAATCAAGCCTTGAATCACTTTTGGATAGGCTAAATAAGGTTTTGGAAGTTGACTAAAATGGCGCGTATTCATACTGAACCTTTGGAAATATTATCTTTATAAAGTGACCTCTCCTGAGCATACTTCAATCATTGTATGAAAGTGAAGCACTGGAGAGGTTTTGAGAATTCTTGGAATTTTCTCTTTAGAATTTTAATCCCCCTTTATAAAAGGGGGACTTCTCCTCTCTTTTATAAAGAGAGGTCGGGAAAGATTCCATTAAGCCCCTAACAGACTTTGACCACAGACACGAACCACGTTGCCATTTAAACCTGTTGAAGCCGTAGAAGCAAACATGGCAATTGTTTCTGCAACATCTACAGGTAGACCACCTTGGCTCATTGAGTTCATACGGCGGCCTGCTTCACGGATTGCAAATGGAATCGCAGCCGTCATTTGTGTTTCGATAAAGCCCGGTGCAACGGCATTAATGGTTATACCATTTTTTAAGGTTGGTGCTGTGAATTTTACCACTCCAATCACACCCGCTTTAGACGCTGCGTAGTTGGTTTGACCCAGGTTACCTGCAATGCCTGAAATTGAGGATACACAGATAATACGGCCATTGGCATTTAGACCATCGTTGGAGATTAAATAGTCATTTACACGTTCAATGGCAGACAGGTTGATGTTAATCACCAGATCCCATAGCTCAGGCTTCATATTGGCCAAAGTCTTGTCGCGGGTAATACCGGCATTGTGCACAATAATGTCCAGACCGCCTTGCTCAGCTGCTGCCGCTTTGATTTTCTCACCTGCATCTGCAGCAGTAATATCGATGGCTAAAGTTGAACCGCCAATTTCACCGGCTACACGGTCAAGGTCTGCTTGCTGTTGCGGAACATCCAGACAGATGACATGTGCGCCATCACGTGCCAATACATGAGCAATCGCTTCACCAATACCACGGCTCGCACCGGTCACTACAGCAGTTTTACCCGCTAATGGTTTAGTCCAGTCCACATCCACTTTTTCAGCAGGTGAAACACGGATCACCTGACCAGAAACATAGGCAGAACGTGGAGAAACTGCAAAACGTAAAGCAGACTCAAGGTTTGCTTCAGCACCGGCATCTACATAGATCAGGTTCGCTGCAATACCCTTTTTAAACTCTTTACCAACAGATTTTACAAAACCTTCCAGTGCGCGTTGAGCAATTGACTGGCTAACTGATTTAGCAGTTTCAGGCGTAGTTCCTACAATCACGACACGGCCAGAACTTTGGATTTGACGCGCAATCGGGTTAAAGAAATCATAAAGTGATTTTAACTGTTCTGAATTTTCGATTCCTGAAGCATCAAAAATGACAACTTTGAATTTTGATTCTTTATCGCCCGGATTAAACGCGCCCAGATTCAGTCCAGCCGATGCAGCAGCCTGTTGCAGTTCAGCATTGTTACCTGCATAACTATTGGCATGAATATTTGCCAGAACCTGAGCAATAGCACCAGTCAAGGCACTTGCCGGTGCTGCTCCAAACAATACCGCACCTTTGACAACTGGTGTAGCAGACTCAAAACGGTCTAAAGAAGTTGGGGATGGCAGACCCAAATTTTTAATGACAAATTTACCAATAGGAGATTTTGCAAAAGTTTGGTACTGATCAGTCATGTTTATTATCTCTCATACAAATTAATTTTTGGTTGATCTAAAGTTATCCTTAAACTTCAGTATGATGCCAGACACTTATATTTCAATAGATCTACCAGTTTCCGCCCAATCATACTTGAGATAACAGGCAGATGACTTGACCTAAGCGCAGTCTGTAATGTCATTGTAGTCAATACAGCCTATCTTCTTCTATGCTAATGTAACCGCCAAGAAGACGATCTATTTGCCTGGTAAAGCCTTATGAGCAAAACAACTCAAGATAATCCAGCAGTCGAGAACTCTGCGACAGAAACTGTGTCAAAACCATCAACGCGTAGCAAGCGTAGCACTAAAAATCCTGATACAGCCAATGCCGCAGAAAAAAGTCCGGCTAAAACCACACGTACACGCAGTACATCTGCACGTACCAAAAAAACGACTTCAAGCCAACAAGATTCAGCATCTATAACACAGACTTCTGTTCAACAGGAACCAAACATGAGCCAAAATACAGTTCGCCGCGTTGCTATTATCGGTGGTAACCGCATTCCATTTGCACGTTCTAACGGTGCTTACTTTACGGCATCCAATACTGATATGTTCACAGCAGCCCTGAATGGTCTGGTTGAACGTTTTAACCTTCAAGGTCAACGCTTAGGTGAAGTGGTTGCAGGTGCTGTACTGAAACACAGCCGCGACTTCAACATGACGCGTGAATGTGTACTAAATACGGCTCTTGCACCAGAAACCCCTGCTTATGACATCCAGCAAGCATGTGGTACTGGCCTTCAAGCGGCCTTCCTGGTCGCGAACAAGATTGCTCTAGGTCAAATCGAAGTGGGAATCGCAGGCGGTGTAGATACGACTTCTGATGCACCAATCGCTTTCGGTGATGGCTTACGTAAAGCATTACTTGAGCTGAACATTGCGAAAACAGCGAAAGACCGTTTAAAAGCGCTGACTAAAATCAATGTGAAAGACCTGATGGATGCACCAAAAAATGGTGAGCCACGTACTGGCCTGTCTATGGGCGACCATCAGGCGATTACTACACTGGAATGGGGTATTTCTCGTGAAGCGCAAGACGAGCTTGCAGCCTCTTCACATCAAAAAATGGCAGCAGCTTATGAAGAAGGTTTCTTTGATGACCTGGTAACTCCATTCCTGGGTCTTGAACGCGACAACAACTTGCGTCCAGATTCTTCAGTTGAAAAACTGGCGAAACTAAAACCTGCTTTTGGTAAAGGCGATGCACGTACCATGACAGCGGGTAACTCTACTCCACTGACTGATGGTGCGTCTTGTGTGCTATTGGCTTCTGAAGAATGGGCTAAAGCAAATGGCCATGAAGTATTGGCTTACCTGACTTTCCAGGAAACTGCTGCCGTTGATTTCGTAGAGAAGAAAGAAGGCCTGTTGATGGCACCTGCTTATGCAGTTCCTCGTATGCTGGAACGTGCTGGTCTGAAACTGCAAGATTTTGACTACTATGAAATTCATGAAGCATTTGCATCACAAGTACTTTCAACATTGAAAGCTTGGGAAGATCCAAAATTCTGTAAAGAGCGTTTAGGTCTGGATGCTCCACTAGGTTCAATTGACCGTGCCAAACTGAACGTAAAAGGTTCCTCTCTTGCTGCAGGTCACCCATTTGCAGCAACTGGCGGTCGTATTATCGCGACTGCGGCAAAACTGATTAACCAGAAAGGTTCAGGTCGTGTGCTTGTATCGATCTGTGCAGCAGGTGGTCAAGGCGTAACGGCGATTATTGAGAAATAATCCAAGCCTCATATAAAAAACCGCTCTGTATGAGCGGTTTTTTTATTGCAATATTATTAGCGAAGCATTTGAAGATTACTCTAGTAAAGACTTAGGTTAAGCTTTTCGGTAGTCTGGTTCCAGACCCATTTTGGCTTCAAGGTGATCATAGCACCACTGGAAGATAAAGGTATATACCAGAATACATAGCGTCATCGCCAAATCCAGAAGAAAAGCCTGCGCCAGACTGATCTGTAATGCATAAGCTACCATCGGAATCGTGGCCAGCATCAAACCACCCTCAAATCCAATCGCATGAGTAATCCGCACTTTGATTGTTCTTTTAAGACAATGTTTGGCTTCAAACTTTTCAAAATAATGATTAAACAGCATATTCCAGAACATTGAAGTCACAGCCATCGCAATTCCGAGAGCGCCTGTGACCTCAAGCGGCATATGCATGAGCGTACTCAGTAATATGGCAATCACCACCAATAAAATGCCTTCATATAAGGTGGCATGAATCAGTCTTCTTTTCGAAATTAACATTTCCGTTCAACAAGTCAGGAGATAAAAGAATTTTATTTTTTTAAATTTGATTATTCGAGTTAGAATCTATCAATAAAAATGAAAGATAGAATTCATGAATATTAATCAAGAACAGCTGCTAATGTTTAAACTGGTCATGGAAACCGGCTCCTTCTCTGCTGCTGCACGTAAACTTGGTAAAGTTCCTTCTGCAGTGAGCATGTCCATTGCCAATCTGGAAATTGATCTTAATCTGGTGTTATTTGAACGCATTGGCCGTGAACCGAAACCCACCGCACAGGCGCAAGTGCTATATGAAAAAACTGAACAGCTTTTGGTTGAAATGAATCAATGGAAGCAACATGCGCTTGCGCTCAGTTCTGGTCTGGAATCTGAATTAAATATTGTGGTGGTGTCTGAGCTCCTCCATACCCGCTGGACCGATTATATCGTTTTGCTGGAACGGGAATTTCCAGCCCTGCAAGTCAATGTCTTTAGCGCACCTCAGGAGGATGCTCATCGCATGCTGTTTGAAGGTTCAGCGCAGTTAGCGCTGATGTTTGAACGAGAACAGCTGGAAACCCGGGAACAGTTTATAGAATTAAAACGTGAGGTACTGGTCGCTGTGGCGGCCAAACAACATCCATTAAGTCAATTTCACCAGGTCAGCTATGAACAGATTTTACAAAACCGACAGATTGTTGTTGCCAGTCGTGATCGTAGCATTAAGCCAGAACTGCTCTTTTCCCGGAATTACTGGCGCACTGATAATCATCATTCAGCCTGCAGCATGATCCAGCAAGGTTTGGGCTGGGGCGTGCTTCCCTTAGAAATGATTAATGAACAGCCACATTTGCAGGAGCAGCTACAGATCTTGCATCTGCTCGATTTCACCCCAAAATTTGAATATTTTGTCGATCTGGTCTGGAGTCGAGAAACTCGACTGGGTACAGCTGCTCATTTTTTGATTAATCACTTGCGTCAGCAGCGAAAAACCGACCATTAATCACAGAAATTCAACGACAGTCTACTTGGTAAGAGGATGATTTATGATATATAAGAATGCATAAGCAATAACCATAGAACTAGATCGTAATGACATTAACTGCACTAAACCAATTAAAAAACTTGACGACTATTGTGGCAGATAGCAGTGATTTAAGCGCAATTAAGAAATTTCGCCCTCTGGATGCAACCACAAATCCATCTCTGATTACTGCAGCAGCGAAACAACCTGAAAATCAGGCATTGATTGAAGCTGCTTTTCAACAAGCCCAGCAAGAAAGCTATGTAAATAATGCCCTGATTGAACGCACGATTGATATTTTGACCGTCAAATTCGGTGTTGAAATTTTAAAACTGATTGAAGGTCGTGTTTCGACTGAAGTGGATGCTTCCCTGTCTTTTGATACTGAAGCGACCATCGCCAAGGCTAAAGAATTACTCGCGCTGTATGATCAATATGGAATTAATTCTGACCGCATCCTGATTAAGATCGCATCGACTTGGGAAGGTATTCAGGCAGCGAAAGCACTGGAAGAAGAAGGTATCCATACCAACCTGACCTTATTATTTGGTCAGCATCAGGCCCATGCCTGCGCTGATGCCAAAGTGACTTTAATCTCGCCTTTTGTCGGCCGCATTCTAGACTGGTACAAAAAAGCGGAAGGTGTTGAGTCGTATCCAATTGAAAAAGATCCGGGCGTACTCTCAGTGAAGCGCATTTATGAATTCTATAAAGCGCATGGGATTAAAACTGAAATCATGGGTGCAAGCTTCCGTAGTATTGAGCAGGTTTTGGGCCTCAGCGGTTGTGATCTACTGACTGTTGCACCAAACTTGCTGGAACAACTTGAAAATGATCAGCGTGAAGTTCAGGCTCAGCTTTCAGCCAAAGATATTCAATCTCAAGGTGAACTGAATCCAATCAGTCATGCCGATTTTGATGCACAACTGAAACAGGACCAGATGGCCAGTGAATTACTGCAAGGTGGTATCGATGGCTTTATCAAGGCACGTGAGCAACTGGCGGCTTTATTAAAGGAAAGTTTTTTGAGCACCACCTAAATTCACAGCGAATTTATAGAATTTCTCCAGGCCGATGTTGCTATAATGCCGCATCGGCTTTTTTCATTTTTGCGAGTTCTTCGTGTTTGGTATCACAGATCTAACGACCTTTATTATTGGGACAACGTTAATTGTGTTACTGCCGGGGCCGAATTCCCTCTATGTCATGTCAATTGCCTCTCGTTTTGGCATCAAGACCGGTTATATGGGTGCCTTAGGGGTTTATACCGGTGACTTGATTCTGATCCTATGTACGGCGTTAGGCGCAGCCTCTCTACTTCATGCGTTTCCCGTGCTGTTTATTGCCCTGAAAATTATTGGTGCTGTTTATCTCAGTTATCTTGGTATCAAACTGATCATTGCCGCCTATCAGACTTTCTTTCCGAAACAGTCGTCACAACGTGTTCAGATTAAAAAGGCTACTTCTGAAACTGTCGAGTCGATTCAGCCTTTCCGTACAGCATTAACAATCAGTGTTTTAAATCCTAAAGCGATTCTGTTCTACCTGTCTTTTTTTGTGCAGTTTGTTGATCCTGTTTACCCTTATCCGGCACTGACTTTTGCACTCTTGGCTTTAATCCTGCAACTGATCAGCATGACCTACCTTTCAATCCTGATCTTTTCCGGGGTCAAACTCGCGAGCTATTTCAACCAGAATTATAAATTGACGGCTGGCGGGGTTGCTTCAGTAGGAATTCTCTTCTGCGGGTTCGGAATTAAACTGGCGACATCTACTTTCTAAGAATCAGCAGCTTTCTGGCAAGAGCAGCGCTTTCAAAAATTGTTAAAAACATTGTGTTGATATATGAAAAGCGTATGATTTAAACGCATTTAAAAATAGTGTCATGGATGATGCCTAAACTTTTACAAGATCTCTCCTTTCCTGCCATCATGGCGGGTTTTATTACCTGCATGATTGGGATCAGCGTATCCGCGGTACTGGTCATTGAAGCAGCCCAAAGCCTGGGTGCAAATGCAGCGCAAATCAGTTCCTGGTTATGGGCACTCGGCATAGGTATTGGGGTTTCCGGCTTGCTGCTTTCCTGGAAATATCGCTATCCGATTTCCACCGCATGGTCGACAGCCGGTCTGGCGTTAATTATTGCCTCCGCAGGCCATTACAGTCTGGCCGAAGCGATTGGCGCTTTTCTGATTTGCGGCATCCTGATTGCCTGTCTGGGATTTTTCGGAATATTTGACCGGATTTTTCAGTTTATTCCACAAAGTCTGACCAGTGCCATGCTGGCTGGTGTCTTACTGAAATTTGGTATTTCAGTATTTGGCAGCCTGCAACAATCCTGGGGCTTTGTACTTACCGTACTGGCCATTTATCTCATTTCTAAAAAGCTCAGTACCCGTTATAGCATTGTCATTACCGTACTGCTTGCAATTGTACTCTGTCCGTTCTTTATCGATTTTACACTTCCCCATTTGAACTGGAGTATCGCTCAGCCTGTATGGACCACGCCAGAATTTAGCCTGCAAGCTATTTTAGGACTAGCTCTTCCGCTGATGGTGATTAATCTGGCATCGCAATATTTACCAGGCCTGGCTGTAATTAAAAGTTATGGCTATCCACCCAAGGTAAATTCGATTTTAGGTTGGACGGGCCTCACTCAGGCACTACTCGCTCCCTTTGGCTGTTTCAGTGTTAATCTTGCCGCGATTAGCGCAGCAGTCAGTCTGGATGCACAGGCACATCCTGATCCGGCTAAACGTTATATCGCGGGTATGAGCTGTGGTCTGTTTTATATCCTGATGGGTTTCTTCGCTGCGACCCTGACCAGCTTATTGATGGCTTTTCCGGGTATTCTGATTACGGTTCTGGCTGGCATTGCCCTGTTTGGCACCATTGGCCATAACATCGCACTGGCTTTTCAGGACAGTCATGACCGGGAAGCCGCACTGATGACCTTTCTGTTCAGTGCATCCAATATCCAGTTTTTCGGCATTGGTTCTGCTTTCTGGGGTCTACTGCTTGGTTTGATGGTTTATTTACTATTTAAGCTTAAACCTCAGTTGGCTTAAATTTATAAAAGTAGAGATGACTTATGTCTATATTTTTTTAATGCCCTGCTGCTTGAGAAAACAGATTTATGACCACTACACCGGAAATAATCAGGGCAATACCAATAAAAGCAGGAAGATCCAGCGCCTGCTTAAATACAATATAACCGACAATGGCTGTGAGAATGATCCCTACACCGGCCCAAATCGCATAAGCAATGCCTAAAGGAATTACCTTAATCACCTGAGACAGCAAATAAAAGGCGATACAGAATAAAACGACCACCGCTAAAGAAGGCCACAAATGGGTAAAGCCTTCAGATTTCACTAGAAATGTAGAGCCAGTGACTTCAGCAATTATAGCCAAACCCAACAAAAAATATGCCCAAGTTGCAGGATTCATTTTTTCACTCTCCAAATTTATCTTTCCTAGACCAAAACTTAGTTATGGTCTTAAGAAATAAATTTTTTATAAGTTTATGTTGAGGGGCGAAAGCTGATGCAAAAAATCCAGCGTCTTGATAAAAGTCTGCTGACTTTCTTTCTTGCCCATAAAGAACTGATATTCATGAATCAGCCAAGCTTTAGATTCGGGATAAAAAACTTCTGTTACTGGAACCTGCTGCGCTTTTAAAGCTTTGATAAAAGGCAAGGATTGGGTGTCGGTCAGAAAATCCTTGTTGCCCCCGCTAATGAATACTGGCGGATAAGATGGCGTAATATACTGGATTGGAGAAATACGTTTTAGAAACTCGGTATCATTTTTACGGTCACCTGTATAAGCCTGAATCAGGCTATATACTCCCCACTCTACGATCTTCATTTCATCAGGTGCGGTACTGGCAAATGACTCCAAGTCATAAATACCACAGTGCAGAATCAGACCTTTAAGCTGGGAAGGTTGCAGATAAGGTTGAAAATCCGATTGTTTGGCAAAGGCGGGATTTGTTAAAAGTGCAGCATAGTGGCTGGCCATATTCGCCCCGGCAGAATCTCCGGCCAGATATAAATTTTCGGCATCAATCTGGTATTCGGCTGCATGTTGAGTAATAAACTCCAAGGCCTGATCAATCTGATGTAACTGGCTTGGATAAATGGCTTGAGGTGCAAACTGATATTGGACCGATACCACATTATAACCTTGCGCAGCCAGAAGTTTAAAATAACCCCGGGCATGTTCTTTGGAACCAGAAATCCAGCCACCACCATGAATCCACACAATGGTTGGTTGCGGGCCGATACTTTCGATATTTTGTGGTTGATATAAATCCAGAGAGAGCTTTTTCTGCGGTTCATAGACCATATTCTGATGCACGATGACCGAACCTGGTGCATAGCGATCCATCACCTTTTGCTGCATCCCTGTGGTCAAATTAAAAGCACTGGCAATGACCCGGCTGTTCTGTACAGTATTTTGACAGCCTGCCAGAATAATTGAACAGAACAACAATAAATGAATAGCAAAAAACCTCAAAACCTTCCCCCTCGATCAGCCCAAAAATAAGCCCAGGCAGTTTAAACCATCCCCAGAAAAACAGCGTCATTTATCCTGTTATTTTTGATCAATAAAACCTGAATCCCTAGTTTTTTGCTCTGTTTTTTCTTTCATCAAATCTCTGCATTTATGTGAAAATACCTGTAATTTAAAGATTTTTTGCCATTTTTCAGCTTTTTGCAATTGCACCCATGGGTACATTGTGCTATCAATAAATCAGAGCGTAAAAAACACACAACATACGGAGAAAAATCATGGCTTACCAACATATTTTAGTCCCAGTAGACGGTTCAGATATTTCCTTTTCTGCAGTTCGACATGCAGCCAAAATTGCCAAGGCATTTGGCAGTAAACTTTCCCTGATTAGCCTGATTGCAGAAGACCCTTTTACTGAAGCTGACTTCTACTACAGTTCAACGATTATGAAAGAGTATTTTGCTCAGGCTCATGCCAATGCAAAAAATGCCCTAAAAGAAGCCACTGCAATTGCAGGCAGTGAAGGTATAGAAGCAGATTCCCGCATTGTGACTGGCCTGGTGAATGCCGAACATATTGCTGAGACTGCAGAGGAAACCCAGGCTGATCTAATCGTCATGGGTTCACACGGCCGTAAAGGCTTCCAGAAAATGATTCTGGGCAGCTTTGCACAGGATGTTCTTGGCGCCAGTCAAATTCCGGTGTTAATCGTTAAAAAATAATCTGATTTGCGCATCTTCAAGGTGCGCAATTTTTTCAGGCAGTGTTTCTGTCTGAACCCTTCTACAGTAAACCTCCATTTTCTAAATGATCATTTCACTGCATATTCTAAAAATGAGGAAGCACCATGCAAAACTATGAACATATTCTTGTCGCACTCGATGAATCCTCGATGTCCTATGCTGCAGCTGAACATGCCCGTGAGCTGGCCAAAGCTTTTAATAGTAAGGTGACATTGGTCAGTATTATTGCTGTAGACCCATTTAAAGGCGTGGACTTTTATAAGGTTGCTCCCGCAGTCACTGACTATTTCATGCAGGCAGAACAACATGCACTGGATCTTTTAAATGAGATTAAGGCAAATTTTGTGCATGATGGTACCCAGGTCACGACCAAGATCATTCATGGAATGGCACCTTCTGAAGGAATTCTTCAGGCAGCGCA
Source organism: Acinetobacter sp. YH16038 (assembly GCF_013417275.1). NCBI lineage: Bacteria > Pseudomonadati > Pseudomonadota > Gammaproteobacteria > Moraxellales > Moraxellaceae > Acinetobacter > Acinetobacter sp. YH16038. Next base: position 49,001 of record NZ_VPEG01000005.1, read on the forward strand.
GGAAGTTCCGACCGATCTGATTATCATGGGCTCACATGGCCGTAAAGGTCTGCAAAAACTGATGCTGGGCAGCGTGGCACAGAATGTCCTTTCCCAGTCCGAGATTCCGGTATTGATTGTGAGACCTTAACGTAACCCAGACAACAAAAAAGCCTGCGATGCAGGCTTTTTTTAGCGAACTTTTTGATTCAGTTCGTTCAGGAAGAGTTCAGCATCCAGCTGGCTATTAAATACTTTTTTGTATTCTCCAGCTTGCTGAATAGAATGCGGTGTATATTGAAGGGAGATTTCAAACAGACCAGTCGCAGCATTTCTGCTGACATGAACCGCAATAATATGCCGAGTATTTAAATAAAAACCATCTTCGATTTTCACTAACATCTTGAATAAGACCTCTAGTATATCAATTTGAAGATTTCTTCATGTTTAATAGAAAAGTATAGTTTTACTTTCCTGTCTAGCCTCTTACTGTAAACCTTTTATGTGACTGATTTCACATTATAGTATTTTAAATGCGCTTAAATTCACCATTTAAAATAAGTCAATAATAAAAAGCCGGATCAGTTGATCCGGCTTTTTACATAACGATCTTATACGCTTAACATGCTGTTCAATGTCTCTGAGACATTTTTCGATTTCACCTGTGGTTTTAAAGCTTCAAGTTGTGCTTTGACTTCACTGCGTTGTGGTTCAATCAGGGTATACCAGCGTGAAAGCACCTGAAGTAGACGTGAACCGACAATCGGGTTTTTCTGATCCAGATATTTCGCCAGCTCGATATAATGCTGCACACCAAAGCTCCAGGTATTGACCGGATTGGCATTCAAACCGCCACTCACCGCACGGATACGGTTTGGCACTTTCAAGTCATAATCCGCATGCTCAGTGAGTGCTTTAATTGTTTCTGCAGTCGCTTTTGGATGAGCTGCTTGCAGCATGAACCATTGATCCAGTGCCAGTGCTTCATCTTTAAAGCGGTTATAGAAATCATCCAGGAATGCTTTAGCTTGAGGTGCATCATTCCATACCAATACACGCAAGGCACCCAAACGTTCAGACATATTGCCTGTGTTTTGGTATTGCTGCTCTGCCAGTTCAAATGCACTTTCATCACCTTGACGTGCAATCAGCATTAGCATGATATTTTTCAGTGCACGCACACCCATCGCCTGAGAAAAATCTGACTGCAGTTCAGGATCCAGACCCAGATAGATTTCTTTAGCTGTTGCTCCAAAAGCACGTGCCAATTTATGCAGCAAGGCATCACGTTTTTCTTGGATCATGGCCGGATTGTAGTCTGTATCAATCCGGCTACCCAGGTAACCTTCTGCCGGTACATCAAATAAGCGTGAAGCCAATAGCGGATCTTTTTGAATCAGATCAGGTAAGGTATTCAGCATTGCCTCGATATAGATTTCAGAAGGTTGATCATCCAGCAGAATGCGTTCTAATAAAGTCTGGGTCGCTTGCCACTGGTTAAAACCATTGGTTTCATATTGCAACAGGAACGCCAGTTCTTGTTCAGAGTAATCAAAATGAAGATCAACGGGTGCAGAGAAGTTACGCAGTAAAGAAACAATCGGCTTGCTGGTTATACTGCTAAACTCGATGGTCGCTTCATCTTGATCAAACAGATATACCCCATCTTTGACGCCATTTTCAAATAAGGCATCAGAGTTCAGGCTCAGCTGCTCACCGGTATTCGCATCAAACAAGGCCAAAGCCACTGGAATCGGAACAGCTTTCAGATTCGGATATTTCGGATGAGCTTTCAGGCTTTGCTTAAAGCTAAGACGATAAGTTTGTGCATCTGCATCATACTCACCTTTTGCGACCAGTTTCGGTGTACCTGGCTGGTTATACCAAGTCAGGAAGTTCGATAAATCTACCCCTGAACCGGCAGTCAAGGCAGCCACCCAGTCTTCAACCGTTACGGCCTGACCATCATGACGGCGGAAATACTCATCTGTACCTTGACGGAATTTTTCTTTACCGAGCAAAGTCGCCATCATACGGTTAATTTCTGCACCTTTTTCATACACGGTCGCCGTATAGAAGTTATTAATTTCTACAAAATGATCCGGACGCGGTGGATGCGATAAAGGGCCAGAATCTTCCGGAAACTGATGCGCTTTCAGGACTGCCACATCATCAATACGTTGTACCGCAGCAGATTGTAGATCTTCAGAAAAAGACTGATCACGGAATACGGTCAAACCTTCTTTCAGACACAGCTGGAACCAGTCACGGCAGGTAATCCGGTTACCTGTCCAGTTATGGAAATATTCATGGGCAATCACTGATTGCACACGCATGATGGCAACATCAGTTGTATATTCTTCATCAGCCAATACACATGAGGTATTGAAGATATTCAGACCTTTGTTTTCCATCGCACCCATGTTAAATGCGCTGGTTGCTACGATCATATAATTATCAAGGTCGTATGGCAGACCATAATGCTCTTCATCCCAACGCATGGAATGTTTCAACGCTTCCATCGCGATTTTGCATTTTGGAATGTCTTTTTCTTCGGCATAGATTTCCAGTGCGACATCACGACCCTCTGATGTGGTATAGCGATCTTTCATCACTGCCAGATCACCAATCACGCAGGCAAATAAATAGCTTGGTTTTTTGGTTGGATCTTGCCAAAGTGCATAGTGACGGTTTTCATCCACTTCACCAGTTTCGATCAGGTTACCGTTAGCCAGTAGAACCGGATACTTTTTGTCGGCTTCAACACGAGTAGTAAATACAGACAATACATCTGGGCGGTCTGGATAGAACGTGATTTTACGGAAACCTTCCGGCTCATTTTGAGTCACGAACAGATCTGAACTGGCCTGATACAGACCTTCCAGCATGGTATTGCTTTCTGGATGAATCTTGACCACTGTTTCAATAGTCGCCTGATCTGGAGCATTGCTAATCACCAGTTGCTCAGCATCTAGAATATAATCTGATGCATTTAGTGGCTGACCATTTAACTGGATTGATTGCAGTTCCAGGTCACGACCAAGCAATACCAGATCACCTGCTGTTTGACGCTGCATCTCCAGTTTGCTGCTGACCAGCGTATGATCGTCATAGACTTGAATATTCAGGTCGATTGAATCTACAACAAAAGAAGGTTTTTGATAGTCTTTTAAATAAATGGTTTGATCTGCTTCGATCACCGGATTCGCCGCGATATTCATATAATGTCCTGATCCTTTTTGCACAGCTTCTAAGGCAAAAGATTGTCAATGCATTGATCATACGCCTTGATCTTGAACCTGTCTGTGCGTTTCATTTGTATTGTATATGGGAATAATTACTGATCTTTTCAATTGAGCTACATCAAAATATACGATAATCGCCTTATATTTGCCCGATATCTAAAATCCCCATCTCTAAAACAACTTAAAGATAAAATAAAAAAAGCTTTCATCTGCACTGTATGATTCCTCTATGCATGATTCCTGCACATGCAAAGTATTATTCCAATATGAAAAATTACTGCCTGGGTTCAGGACAACCTTATATCTAATTTAGATGCTGGGCGCTGCAAAACCTGACTTCTAAAAGATTAAGTTCTGGTTAATCTGCGTTCCAAATTTCATTTTAAATGCACAAATGACATGCACCAGTTTGAATGCATTTTGCATCACCCAACAGCAATGGCAGGATTCAAAGAAAGATATATGCCAAGTTTTCGGCTAATATCATATTTTTTTACATTTTCTTATGTGCTTGATTTAAAAATATATAATTTATGATTAATAGCAATTCCGAAATATTGATTAAAAAATGAGCATAGTTTTTGCTACAGTTTAAGTGTGTTTTCTCCAAGCGCAAAGACTCCAAGAATAACGACAACAAAGAAATTGAGGTGAGCTATGTATTTAAAACAGCATGTGGTACGGATTGAAAATCTTAAAACACTTCAGGTTCTGGATCAGGCCAATATTGATCATAAAGTCATTGCCCTGTTTATGAGTTCTGAAGGCGTTCAGCTACAGGCGCATGAGGTCAGTGCGATTCTGAATACTTATGATGCACTCGGTGCCAAAAAGGTTCCATCCAAAAAAGTGCAGGCGTTGATTCAAGCGAAACATCAAGGAGAGGAAGACGAAACATTACCCTGCCCCGTTTAAAAACGATGATCCAGTTTTCTTGAATACAGGGCTACTTCGGTAGCTCTGTTCGTTTAAAGGCTCTCTTCTCCTGAAAATCTGCTGCATTAAAAATATTCTCAAATGACGCGTGACTTTGATGAGCTGTGTATAATCGCAGTTTCTCTTTATTCTGGAGTTGTGCGCAATCATGGTATTCAACGTTCTGCAAAAACAGCTTGACGAAAGTACGCAGTGCCCGTTATGTAAGGCCTCCATGTACTGGATCGAGGCAGAACAGTATGATCAGGACATTACTTATCATGAATGCAGCCACTGCCAGCATCAGCTCTATACCGACCAGAAACACAACTGTTATTGCGATCAGTGTCTGGCTCAGCGTAAACGTATGCTGAAAGAAGTCCGTTTACAGGAAAACCGGAAATTTCATAAAAAACAGGATCGGCATGAATATGAGCTCAATCAGCTCAGCTTTATCAATAAACTGTTTCTGCTCTCGATTCTGGATGAACAGGTTCAGGAACATAGCCAGCATCAGGAATATATTGACTGGCATGCCATTAAATATTATTCCATCAGCCCGAATTACCTGTATCAGCATGGTCTGGTCAAAAATCTGCTGAAAGACCAGATTCTAGTTCCTAGAGATATTCAACAAGAGAATCAGCAGTACTATATTAATGTACGTCTGGATGGCTATTCTGAGCCAAGCCTGTTTAGTATTACCCAGCAATTGCGTTACTGGTTCTATGAAAATCTGAGCAAAGGCGTACCTTTTAAAAGTGCGGATGAAGTCAAAGATGCACTGTATTGTCTGCTGTATCAGGAAGTCATTCAATTCGCTCAGTTCTATTGCCGTAGCTGGGGTATCCAGATTGCGGGCAATCAAAGTTTTCAGGCTTTCTGCTATCGCCTGCTCGATGTTTTGGCTGTGGGACAGATTTATTATCTCGTGCAATCGGCCCTCGAATATCTGTATCAGCAGAAAGCTTTAAAACCACGAAATGAAAATTTCATTAATACCAATTTACTGAAAAAGACCCTACAGCAGTATCGGGAACGTTCAGTGAATGAAAAATGGGAAACCTCTATTCTGCCTCGTCCACCACAATTGCCTTTGAGCAAAATGAGCAGCATCCTGTTTTTTCGTTTCCTGGGTTATGATGAAAATATTTTCTTCCAGCCGATCTGGCGTTCATGGCAGAAGATTGAACCACGCCTGAAATTTTATTCACAAAAACGCTGTATGCATTGCGGCTCACAAGAGCTTACTGTTGAATATGATGCTAGCGATTATGTCAGCCTGTTATGCCGTAACTGCAAACATCAAGACCATTATTTTACCCGCTAAGCATTTAGCAGCCCTATTCATATTTGAAAGATCATGATGATGAATACTTCCGTGCAACAATTACAAAATACTTTTCTCGATCAGATCTGTGAAGCCTGGTCATTGCTTCAAGAGCAGCAACCCTTGGTGCATGTGATGACTAATGCGGTGGCCAGCAACTATGTGGCCAATATCTTGCTGGCTGCGAATGCTTCGCCCGCCATGATTGATAATCCTTTTGAAGCAGAGGGTTTTGTCAAAATTGCCGGGGCACTCAGTTTAAATTTGGGAACACCGACTACTGAACAGGTCGAGGCAATGCAGATTGCTGCGAAAACAGCACACAGCATTCAAAAGTCATGGGTACTAGATCCTGTTGGTTATGGAAATGTACTGCATTGGCGTTCAGGTGTTGTGGATCAGCTCATGACCTATCAACCCACAATTTTACGGGGAAATGCTTCAGAAATTGGTGCCTTGGCAGGGAAAAATATTGAGTCCAAAGGCGTCAATAGCACTGTCGATAGCTCAGAAGTCTATCTACAGGCGCAGGCCTTACTGGAACAATGTGAATGTATCGCTATTTCAGGTGAGTCTGATTACATCATTTCCAGAGATTATCCGGTGATTCAGGTTTTAGGCGGTTCATATTTACAGCCGCGCGTCACAGCAACTGGATGTGCCCTAGGGGCCCTGATTGCAGCGTATAGTGCAGTAAGTTCTCCTGCGATCGCAGCGCTCTCTGCTCATGTTCATTTTGCAATCGCCGGTCAATTGGCTTTTGCTAAAGCACCGACCTTAGGCCAGTTTAATGCTGCATTTACCGATGAGATCCATCAATTGAATATAGAAACGATCCGTCAATATGCAGACTTTCGGATTTTGGCGGATTAAGCATCAGTCGGGTGTTTTATAATGAACACATGGAACACCCTATTACACTATTCAACTTATTTTTTAGATAATTAAATTCAGCCCTAATCTGGCAAAAATAATTTTTCAAGCGCTCAAGCTGAGTATTGTGTAAGCTTTGGATGAGCTTTTGTATCTCGAATTTGACTAATATCTTTCAAAATTACGTGAAATATATATTTTACCACTTAGTCAAATTCACACTTATTTTTAAACTTTATTTAAATTTGTTTAAGAATTCTAAATAAAGCATGTCTGGATTTTGATACTTCAGTAAGATTTATTACTTCTAAACCTGTAAAACCTATTACGCATTCTTGGCTTCCGAAATATTCAATACTCCATTTAGCCTGAAGAATAAGCTTAGGTGAGCATTAATATCTAAGTCATAAATAATATTCAATAAAAGAGTCAGTTGCCCTTAAGCAACTGACTCAAAAAAATAACAAAGACAGGCGATTAACCCTGATAATGGATACTCACCGACTTAATCCGGTTATTTTCGATTTCCATTACCTTGAATTGAATACCTTGGTAGTTCAGTTCAGTGCCTACCTCGACCACACTATTGGTTTTATCCAGAATCAGACCGGCAACACTGATATAGCCTGCATCTTCATCAATCAGATCCAGCATACCGAGCTCAAGTTCTAACTGGTACAAATCCAGCATACCAGATGCAATCCAGTGTGTATCATCAACTTTGACCAGATCCAGCTGCTCATCGGCATCCGGGAATTCACCGGCAATTGCCTCAAACACATCTAGCGGTGAAATCAGACCTTGTACATGACCAAATTCATCACTGACCAGCACCAGAGAGCCTTTTGAGGTACGTAAGGTATTAATCGCGTCAATCACCTTCATTCTTTCAAAGATATAGATAGGGCGATGACGCTTGATCAAAGCTTTTAATTCTTCCGGTTCATCCAGCACATCTAACAGTTCTTTGGCACGAACGATGGTAATCACCTTATCCAGACTGCCCCGACAAACCGGAAACAGGCTGTGGGGTACAGACAGGATTTTTTCACGGATCTGTTCCGGACTATCTTCCAGATCGACCCAGGAAATCTGGCTTCGTGGGGTCATGATCGATGCTACAGAACGCTCTGCCAAGGTCAATACTCCGCCAATCATATAGCGTTCTTCATCCGCAAAGGTTTCCTGTGCTTCATGCTGAGTAGTACTGGTGGTTTCAAGCTTAGCGCCCATCAGTTGGAGAATACTGTTAGCGGTACGATGACGCAGCGGAATCTTGGCTTCATGCTTCGCAGCATTGCGCTGACTAAACTGGTTAAAGGCTTCAACTGCAATTGCAACGCCAATACCAGAATAGATGTAACCTTTCGGAATATGGAAACCGAAACCTTCTGCCATCAGGCTGATCCCGATCAGTAGCAGGAAGCTCAAACACAGAATCACGACCGTAGGATGACGATTCACAAAGTCAGTCAATGGTTTAGATGCCAGTAACATCACGGCCATCGCGATAATCATCGCCGCCATCATGACATAGATATTATCAACCATACCTACAGCGGTAATCACTGAGTCCAGTGAAAATACGGCATCCAAAATGACAATCTGAGCCACAACTGCCGTAAAGCCCGCATATGCCACCTTGGTCGTGACCTGTATTTCAGGCTTGCCTTCAATTTTTTCATGAAGTTCGGTGACAGCTTTATAAAGCAGGAATAAACCACCAAAGAGCAGAATCAAATCCCGTCCGGAGAAGGTCCAGTTAAATAATTGAATAAGCGGTTGAGTCAAGGTGACTAACCAGGAGATCGCGAACAACAGACCTAAACGCATCAGCAAGGCTAAGGATAGACCGATCACACGGGCCTTATCACGCTGTTCAGGGGGAAGTTTCTCAGCCAGAATGGCAATAAAGACTAGGTTATCAATACCTAAAACGATTTCGAGAATAATAAGAGTAATTAAACCAACCCAAATTCCGGGATCTAATAAAAATTCCATTAGAACACCATCCCGTTTGAGTATGTAAGCAACGAATATAGAAGATCAACGCACGGCGAGGGATCCATTTAATTTAACCTTTTCGACTTAAGATGTATCCATTATGCATAAACTTATGATTTTTGAACAATAAAATTTATGAAAAACTGTTGCACCGCTTTACCTCTCCTTATTCTAAAATCTTTTAATTTTCAAATCATTGGCCGAAATCTGTCATGTTCTACATAACTCATTACAAATTAAAGAAAATTTAAGCTTTTTTTTGACCCTAAGCCCATTAAATCTATCTGATAGAAGCCTGAGATATAAATTACTGTTTCTCTTAATATTCGTATCTATTCATACATCATAAAATATTGAATGATCCACTATCCTGCTAGGTCCATTAAATCCACTTATCTAAAGACATATTTTAAATATGGATTTTTTTATTAAAATGGTTCATACACGTTATGAATAGTTAGTCGTGGGATCAAAAAGATGCATAAGTTTCTCATCCAAAACGGTTTTATTCGATGAGTGACCAATTTAAATGTACTCGCTCTAGCTTTCGGTCAGATTTGAGAAATCCGCATCTGCATCGTGCTACAGATTAAAAATGTATCAGAGCATTCATTTAAACAGCATCGATTTTGAATTGTATTTCCGCATACTCACCAAAAGTAAGATATGCGCAGGTCGGCCATTTATCCATATGGTTTGCCAACCCAGCTCTTATTTAGACTCTAAACCTAATCTGGAGCCTTAAGGTTCGCATGTCATATCAATGCCATTCATCTGGATAAAGACAGTTACAATTTGCCCCGATTGATCTACAACACGTAAATCACCTGATTTTTTTGGTGTTAAGAAGATCTAACAAATGCAATCTCGTTAACATTTTAAAAATAAAGGTTGAAACATGTATAAACTTTTACATAAAATGTCAGTGCCCTAGAAAAATAAATAAAAGGAACATTTCATGACTAAAAAATATGCAAAATTTTTACCTTGTGCAGAAGACTTTAATTTAGAAAACTTTCCATACTACTGGGTGACTCAAGTCCATGCCCAATATGTCCTAAATGTAGATCATGCACTAAAAAAGTATGGTGTCGATAATTCACGTCGCCGTATCTTGCTTGCTCTTAAAGCCAAACCACATGCCAGCGTTTCTGACCTGTCAGAAATGGTCGTATCTAAAATGTCGACAACCACCAAGATCGTTTATCGCTTAAAAGATGAAGGTCTGGTTGAAACCTATTCCTGTGAAGACGATGCTCGTATTACCCGTGTCGTGCTGACTGAAAAAGGAATGGAAATGACACATAAAATTAATGACCTGACCAATGTTGTACTGGAACAGTCATTTGAAGGGCTAACCCCATTACAAATTGAAAAAACTATGGAAAGCTTACGCCATATCTTTAAAAATTTGGCTCGTTAAGTATTTTTTCAATTTTGAATTTAGCTGGCGAGATCAATAACACCTTTTATAATAATTAACGATCCGCCATTGCTTTCTAGGTTTTAGGAATCAAAAAAGTTCAGCTGTGGACTGGCTTTTTTGATTCTTTCTTTTGGTACATGTGAACATTCGAACTCCTCTACTGGAAATCCCTGTACAAAGCTGCGAATATCCGGTTGTGTGAGATTCAGCCATTCATGTAAACGTTCATGCGGAATCACAATGACTGAACGTTTAATATTTCCCGGCTCATGAAACTCTTTCATCATGGGATGGTCTATTGCATCCATCGTAATCATACTGGCCGAACGTACAATTTCATCCTGCACCCGTGCAATTTCATAGAGTGCCGCAATAAAGGTCGCTTTTCCATCCTTGCGTCTGACGCCCCAGCGCTGTGGTTTATTATCAAAATACTTTGACTCATAAAATTCCGAGACGGGAATCACCCCAAACTTGCATTTGGCTGTCGCTTCTGCAAAGGTTGGTTTTTGCAGCAAAGTTTCATTTCTGGCATTGTAGGTTTTTGTCCCAATCGTTTTATCCTCTGCCCATTTGGGAATAAAGCCAAAGTTAACCGAGCGCCATTCCAGACCTTGATCAGATTGAAATAACAAGGGGGTAGCATAATTCGGATAGACTTCTTCCGGATATTCAAAGGGAATTTCCGGCAAGCCCAGATCATGTATTTGCTGTGAAGTTAAAGGCTTAAAGTTGGCACACATGCTTAATCAGACAGATCACTTGATGTTCTGATTATAGCTTGATGCCAAGCTTAAACCTGTATGGATTATGGATAAGTTTCTATCATTTAATATTATTCACTGGGTACAGTCAGCCAGTGAGTACGGGTGAATTCCTCAAAAATCCAGCGTCCATTAAAACGTCCAAGTCCAGAGTTTTTCTCACCCCCAAACGGAGCATTAGCCTGATCTGCCACACTAATACCATTGATATGAGTCATACCGATATCCAGCTGTTCTGTAAAACTAATACCACGTTCAATATTCGAGGTACAAACCGCACTAGATAAGCCAAAACGGGTATCATTGGCCAGCTTTAAGGCATGTGCTTCATCACGAGCTTTCAGTACTGGCAGAATCGGTCCAAAACTTTCTTCCTGAGCCAGTGGAGATTCAGGTGCTACCCCAGTAAAGATATGTGGATAGACCAGATTACCTTCTATCCCCCCTTCGTATACCAGCTCTGCACCCTGCTCTTTTGCACTCTGAATAATCTGCTGATGTTTTTTGATCTGACTCTGATTGATGATCGGCCCAATGATGGTCTCTTCTAGATTTGGATCACCCACAGCAACAGTTTTCACTCGCTCTAAAAGTTTTTCCACATAGGCATCATGAATAGACGCATCGACAATGACCCGATTGGTGCTCATACAGATTTGCCCCTGATGCATAAAGCGCCCCATGATTGTCAGTTCTACTGCCAGCTCAAGATCAGCATCATTCAGAATCACCAGTGGCGCATTTCCGCCCAGTTCCAGCGCCAGACGTTTAATTCGAGGGCTGGCTAAGGCTTTACTTCCTACATTCTGTCCGACTTCAGTAGAGCCCGTGAATGAGATCATTTTTGGAATCGGATGTTCGACAAAATAATCACCGATTTCACTGCCTGCACCTGAAACCACATTGAGCACACCTGCGGGTAAACCAGCTTCTTCAAACAATTTGCCTAATAAGGTTCCACCTGTCACTGGTGTATCACTTGCTGGCTTGAGTACCACACTATTTCCACAGGCAATCGCTGTTGCTACCGAACGCATGGATAAATGAAATGGAAAATTCCATGGGCTAATGACGCCAATCACACCCAAGGGTTTACGCAGTACCCGACTTTTACGTTGTGGATCTTTGCTCTCCAACTGTTCAGTCTTGATCTGTTCTGGAAATTTTTGACTTTCCTGAATAATAGATAAAGCAGCGCCAACTTCCAGACCAGCTTTAAAACGGGTACTTCCAGACTCAAGAATTAACCAGTCAATAATTTCATCCTGGCGTGCCTGAATCACCTGTTGTAGTTTTTGCAGGATTTGCTGTCTTAACTCTACTGATTTAATAGCACCCTGCTGAAAGGCTTTATCAGCTGCCGCATAAGCCGCATCAACATCTGCAGTACTGGCCGCCTGCAAAGTAAAGATCGTATCTTGGGTGTAGGGATTCAGATTCTGAATCATTTTCTGGGAACGGCCGGGTTGCCACTGACCCGCAATAAACTGCTGATCCAAATGTTGATATGCCATGCTGTTCTTCCCTGCAATTTATTGATTTGCTTTTACTTTAGCAGAGCCATTTCAGGATGGAAGTGACAGCGACGAATTGTTACGCTTTTATCTTGAGCTTTCTAAGTGAATGAAACTTACTGATCCATGAATCTCATTCTTTGCTGTCTAAATCTTCCAGTACGTCAGCCCAAATACGATTCTTAGAAATTAAAAATTGTGAATTAAACTGAGTCTTAAATGTCATGATCCAAAGCTCTACAGCTACCCAGCATGAGGAGCTGTAAACGCTCATAGGAATACCGACTGGCAGATATAAAGCTACTGTTTAACAGATAATTATTATTAAAATTTTCTTCTGTGACATTGTTCTGTTTTAGGTGTTCAGTCAGTTAGTTTACCTTCCAAAAGAACATTTTTATCCTTAGATCTTTTTTTAAGAGCAATAAAAAAGCCTCCGAAGAGGCTTTTTTTCAAGTTACAGGATTAGTCACCTGTATAACCTTTAAGTTTTAAACGAGCTGCATGTAGAAGCGGCTCTGTATAGCCTGATGGCTGTTCACCACCTTTGAAGATCAGATCAGAAGCAGCCTGGAATGCAATACTATTGTCAAAATCAGCAGCCATTGGCTTGTACAGTGGATCATTCGCATTTTGCTCATCCACAATTTTCGCCATGCGTTGCATTACTTCTTCAACCTGTTCACGCGTTACAATTCCATGACGTAACCAGTTGGCAACATGCTGAGAAGAAATACGTAAAGTTGCACGGTCTTCCATCAAGCCCACATCATTGATGTCTGGAACTTTAGAACAACCTACACCCAGATCAACCCAACGAACCACATAACCCAGGATACCTTGACAGTTATTTTCCAGTTCTTTCAGTTTCTCTTCTTCAGACCAATTGGTATCAGTTGCAAGAGGTGGAGTCAACAAATCATCTAAAGGCAACGCTTCAGTTGCAAGCAATTCTTGCTGACGGTTTGCCACGTTAATTTGGTGGTAGTGAATCGCGTGAATCACTGCACCTGTTGGAGATGGAACCCATGCACAGCTTGCACCTGCTTCAGGATGTTCAGTCTTGGTTTTGTACATGTCTAACAGCATGTCTGGTTTTGGCCACATGCCTTTACCAATCTGTGCTTTACCACGTAGACCTGTTTGTAGACCTACCATGACGTTACGGTTTTCGTAAGCTGGGAACCATTTTTGGCCTTTGATTTCGCCTTTACGCACGAACGGACCTGCTTCCATGAAGGTATGGATTTCATCACCTGTACGATCCATGAAACCGGTGTTAATGAAGATGGTACGGTCTTTTGCCTGAGCAATACAGTTTTTCAGGTTAACCGAAGTACGACGCTCTTCATCCATGATACCAATTTTCAGCGTTTTCGCAGGTAAACCAAGCGCCTGTTCAGCACGTTCAAACAGTTCAACCGCAAATGCAACTTCTTCCGGACCGTGCATTTTTGGCTTAACGATGTACATAGAACCGGTACGTGAGTTCTTGATCGTGTTCTCACCACGGATATCAGCCACAGAAAGCAATGGAGTTACCAATGCATCCATAATGCCTTCATAAATTTCTTCGCCATCTACAAGGATCGCCGGGTTTGTCATCAAGTGACCCACGTTACGAAGCAGCATCAATGAACGGCCATGAACCTTGGTCTCACCGCCTTCAACATTTTTGAAAGTACGGTCAGCATTTAGTTTACGGGTAATGGTCTTGCCATTTTTCTCGATAGACTCTTCAAGCGTACCTTTCATCAAGCCTAACCAGTTACGGTAGCCTTCTACTTTTTCTTCAGCATCAACTGCTGCAACAGAGTCTTCCAAGTCCTGAATCGTCGTTACAGCTGCTTCAAGCACAACGTCTTTTACGCCTGCAGCATCTGTTTGGCCAATTGGGCTGTTTGCATCAATCTGGATGATCGCATGCAGGCCGTTATTTTTCAATACAATTTCGGTCGGTGCAGAAGCTTCGCCATTGTAACCAACGAATTTAGAGCTATCCGCAACAGTTGTGGTAGAGCCGTCTTTCAGCGTTACAACCAGTGCATTACCTTCAACTGCATATTTGGTTGCATCAGCATGTGAACCTTGTGCCAGCGGGAATGTTTCATTTAAGAAGTTTTTCGCGAATGCGATAACTTTCTCACCACGTTTCGGGTTATAGCCTTTACCTTTTTCAGCACCGTCTTCTTCAGAGATCACGTCGAAGCCGTATAAAGCGTCGTATAAAGAACCCCAGCGTGCATTCGCTGCGTTCAGGCAGTAACGTGCATTACGTACTGGAACTACCAGCTGTGGGCCAGCCAATAGTGCAATCTCTTCGTCTACATTTTCAGTGCTGATCTGGAAATCTTCTACTTCTGGTAATAAGTAGCCAATTTCAGTCAAGAAAGCTTTGTAAGCTTGTAATTCAAATGTGTTATTGCGATGCCATTCATCAATTTTAGCTTGAATATCATCACGCTTAGCCAAAAGTGCTTTGTTTTTAGGGCTAAGATCAACAACGACTTGTTCAAAGTTCTTCCAGTATGTTTCGCTGTCCAAACCAGAACCTGGTAGTGCTTCATTTTCGATAAAATCGTAAAGTTCTTTAGCAATCGCTAACTTGCCTTTTTGAATACGTGCAGTCATTGTCTTTCCTGATATTGCTACTTTTTATACAAGAGATTCTAGTATACCGATTAAAATCTAGCTGAATAGTACTATCACACCGCAAAATAATGAGCATTTTTCTAATAAGAATACCCTCATATTCTTATTAAATGATGTCACACACGATGCAATATCATCCTGCTAAATACCCTCATGACAGTGTATAAAGTTTTTGAAATGTAGAAATTAGACTTAAGTTCAGATTTTTGAATAAAAGTTGTCCGTTCTTTTTATACAAGGTCATATTTAGATCAAGATTAAGCCATGTTTGGCTGAGCTTGTCGATCTTTGACGCAATGGAATGCATAAAAAAGCGCCGGTCATGACCAGCGCTTGTTGTATTTATTCAGGCTCACTTGAAGCTATTTTCTCGATCTGGCGATGTTCAGAATGCAGGTATTCATCTGACTGCATCTCTAGCAAACGTGAACGAGTCCGTTCAATTTCGAAAGCCAGTCGCTCACCTTTATAAAGATCAATAATATTATCTTCTGAAGTCAGCAGTAATTTGACTCCACGGTCATAAAATTCATCGACCAGATAAATAAAACGGCGTGTGGCATCATTTAGGAAATCGGTTAAATGCGGCACATTGCTGACCAATACCGTATTATAGATATTCGCAATTTCAATGAAGTCAGCCGGACTACGCGGTTTTAGGCATAGTTCAGAGAACTCACACCACAACACATCTTCAGTATGTGCCACAGTTTCAACAATGCGGTTATTGATGATGATTGGTTCTTGAGAAGAGGTTTGGGTTTGAGTCAGTGCGGTATAGCGATGTGCCAACCAATTTTTATTATCATGCGTTAGTGGATATTTGAATAATTGCGCCTGCTTTAAGACACGTAAACGGTAATCCACACCAGCATCTACATTCAGAATGACACAGTTTTTCTTGACCATTTCAATGGTTGGCAGAAAACGGTCACGGTGAATCCCGTTTTTATATAAACCATCCGGTGCAATGTTCGAAGTCGCTACTAGCGTAATGCCACGTTCAAACAGCTTCTGGAACAGATCACTCAGAATCATGGCATCTGTCACGTTAGATACAAAAAATTCATCAAAGCAGATCACCACAGCATCTTTATAAATCTGATCCGCTACGAGATCCAGCGGATTACGCTGACCTGAAAGCTTGTTTAACTCACGATGCACATGCTGCATAAAATGGTGAAAGTGCATACGGGTTTTGCGGCGAAATGGAATCGACTCATAAAACTGATCCATGAGCCAGGTCTTGCCACGACCTACTCCGCCCCACATGTATACACCCTTCGGCGAAGTCTGACGGCGGAAACGGCGAAAGGCTTTCTTAGACGCTTTAAAGCGCTGAATTAATTCCAGCCAGGTACGATTTAGCTCATGTACTGCCATGGCTTGTGCATCATCAGGCATAAACTGTCCTGAAGACAAAGCCTGTGCATAACGTTCTGCAGGAGAGATCGGACTAAAAGCGGTGCTGTGCTGTGAATTAAAATCGGACATAGGTTTCGTACTATTCAGGATCTGTTTAATTATAGCGGAGTTTAGAACGCACACTATAACACTTTGGCATTAACTAACTTAGGCTATTTTATATATTGCCGAGGACTTTGCCCAAACCAACGCTTAAAGGCATGGTTAAAAGCAGCCGGTTCGGAATAACCCAATAACTCTGCAATCATTTCAATCGAATACTGTTTATATTCAATGAGTCGCAAAGCTTTATCTTTAATAATCTCTTCGCGAATCTGTTTATAACTGGTATCGAACTGCTGTAATTGATGGCGTAAAGTACGTTCTGGAATATTCAGAGCCTGAGCCGTTTCAGCCATACTCGGCATCAAACCGGTTTGCAGCTCCAGATAATCCTGTACTCGCTGTACCACAGTCGGGACATCAGCATCTTCCGCCAGACGTTCCAGTTCAGCCAGACACTTTGCTTCATAGACTGCAAAGGTCTCCGCATCTGCTGAAGGAATCCGGATATCCAAAATGGCCTCATCAAACCAGAATGCAGCTCTTGCAGCACCAAACTGTACCTGTGTTCCATAATAATCATGATAGATTTTCTGGGTAGCAGGTTGTTCCGGTGCGGCGAAAGGCAGTTCAATCTGCAAGTCAGGCTTGGACAAACCCATCATCTTGTAAATATCGCGAATGAACTTGAAAGTACCTGAAATCTCAGCTTGCGCGACCAGCATTCCCAGATGATCTTCCGTTTTCTTGGGATAATAGCAAAGCGCACTGCGGTACTCACTTTGCTCCACTCCCAACTGACCGGTAAGATGCGTCAATTGCTGAAAACGAATCACCTGGTGCATCGCATCACGTACAGTAGGACTGGTCACCAACAACATCAGCAAAGGCCCATAACCTGCCAATGCATAATGCTGGCCGATCAATAAACCCTGTTCTGGCTGGATATCCTGACCCACCACCTTGAGCACATCATATTCTACGCTTGGGTGAATAATTGAAGTCGGATCAAGCGCATCAACACGCAAGCCGATATTTTGCAGTTTTTGATCGACCTCTATGCCAGCCTTGCGCATGCCCTGGATCAGATACATCAGACTGAGAACAGAACGTTTCATAACCATACAAATACAATGTGATAGCTCTAGTTGTACTATAAAAATAAGCAGTCGGCTATTGCCGTTTAGATCAATTTTATATCTAATGGCCAGTTAATAAATCAAGATAATTATCCATTATTAAAATAAGCAAGGAATGCGAAGATGCTGGACAATACAAGCCTTACCCACACTCATCCTTATACCAAAGTGGCCATTATCGGTGCCGGTTTTGGCGGGATAGCGATGGCAATACGTTTACAGCAGCAAGGCATCCATGATTTTATTATTATAGAAAAAGATAGCGATTTTGGTGGAACCTGGCGCGATAATCAGTATCCGGGAGCGGCCTGTGATGTGCAATCACACATGTATTCCCTTTCTTTTGCCCCCAAAACTGACTGGTCAAAACGCTATGCCGAAGCACCGGAAATTTTTAGCTATATTCAAGATTTAGTCAGTGATTATAATCTTCGGGCTTTTGCTCGGCTGAATACCGAAGTACTCGGGGTTCATTATCAGCAAGAGCGCTGTTTATGGCAAATCCATCTGCATGATCAAAGCATTCTGGAAGCCCAGTTTGTAGTATTTGCCTCTGGTCCTTTACATGTTCCTCAAATTCCTCATATTACGGGCATTGAAAAATTTAAGGGTAAAATCTTTCACTCTTCTCACTGGGATCATCATTATGATCTCAAGGGAAAAAATGTTGCATCGATTGGGACTGGTGGCAGTGCAATTCAATATATCCCTGAAATTGCACCCGAATGCAAACAGCTCTATGTCTTGCAACGTACTGCGGCTTGGGTTATTCCACGGGATGAGCGCCTATATCATGACCTGGAAAAAAAGCTATTTTCCAAATATGAATGGTTCCGCAAGTTACACCGGATTCGCCTGTACTGGTCTAATGAATCACGCGTGGTGCCTATCGTTAAACCGGCTGTCATGAAATATGCTCAGAAACTGGCTGAAGCTTATATTCGCTATCAGGTCAAGGACAAGGAAACTGCCAAGAAGTTAACTCCAGGCTACATCATGGGCTGTAAACGGATTCTGGTGTCTAATCAATATTTCCCTACCTTTAACCGTAAAAATGTGGAACTGGTTACTGAAGGCATTTGTGAAGTGACTGAAAACAGTATTATTACAGTAGATGGTAAAGAACGTCCGATTGACTGCCTGATCTACGGTACCGGATTTATTACTGATCCAAGAATTTATCTGAAAAATTTTGATTGCACTGGCCTGAATGGCATTCACTTAAATGATCTCTGGAAAGACGGTGCTGAAAGCTATTATGGGATCTGTGTGAAAGGTTTTCCGAATCTGTTCCAGCTATTAGGACCAAATACTGTGCTGGCACATAACTCAGTGCTTTTTATGATTGAAGCCCAAGTAAGTTATATTCTACAAATGATCGCCCTAGTGGAACAATCACATAGTGATGCGATTGTGGTCAAAGATCAGGTACAGGAAAAATTCAACCAGGATGTCCAACATATGCTGGACAATACGGTCTGGCAATCTGGCTGCGTTAGCTGGTATCAGCAGGAAGGTGGGAAAAATTTTGCCTTGTGGCCCACTTATACCTGGAAATACTGGCTCAAAACCAAAACCCTTAATGCAGCAGATTATTATTTTTTAAATAAAGCCGGTTAAAAGCCCCTCACATTCATAATGCTAGCGATGGCATAATAAAGACTGATTTATCATACTTTTTTATTATGCAATCGCTTTGGTTAGTATCCCAGCTTCTGGTCTGTTTAGTGCTTGGTTTTGTTTTTGCGAAACGGCTTCCTGCTCCCCTCACAAAAATCTGCTTTAAGGTTCTTCCGTATTTTAGTTATATTTTGCTGATTGCCATCGCTTTTGAGTTTTCTGAACTTTTAGCGGAATTACCTCATCCTGCTCAGATTCTAAATACCTCTATTACAATTGCTTTTCTCACCTCTATTGGGGCATTTGGCTGTTGTTATCTGCTCTTTAAATGGGCAGATTTCCAGCCTTCTTCTGGACGGGTATCCACTGAGCTAGTGATTAAATCACTGATCAATATCAGTTATGCGTTCTTCGCCTTAGCTGCTGGATACTTGCTGCATTATAGTTCCACTCAAATGGGTCTTTCTGTTCAGATCAGCACTTGGCATTTATTACTGGTCTTTATGTTTCTAATTGGACTGGATCTTGCCTACTCACCACTTGACCGCTCATGGTTAAACTGGAAAATCTTGCTAGTTCCGGCGGGTTGTATTGCTGGTTCATGCGTGGCTGCAATTGCCTATTCTTTCTGGAATCCGGATATTCATTTAAAAGACCTGATTATGCTGTCACAAGGTTATGGTTTTTATTCAATGTCGGGTGTTGTCGTTACAGAACTGAGAAATGCGGAACTGGGCAGTATTGCCCTGATGAATGACCTGTTTCGGGAAATTTTTGCGATTTTACTGATGTATTGTGCCGGTTGGCGTTACCCAAGATCAGCAATTTCTGCTGCAGGTGCGACTGCGATGGATGTGACTTTACCTATGGTCAAACAGGCCTGTGGCAATGATTTTATTCCACATGCCATGGTGAGTGGTTTTATTTTATCCGTATTGGCGCCAGTAGCGGTAAGTGTGTTGGCGGTGATTTAAAAATCCCTCCCGACCTCCCTTTAAAAAAGGGAGGAGAAGTCCCCCTTTCATAAAGGGGGATTTAGGGGGGATTCAATTTGAAATAAAAATAAACTGCGGAATATTAAAAATTCAAATCAACCCTACTCAATGAATCCCCTACCGTCTCCATCATCTCTGAAGCCAATTCTACAATATCTATGCTATCAAGGCCTGACATCCAGTCCCATGAGCCCGACTGTGCCTGTTGTTTATATTTTTCCTGCTGCTCAAACTGATCTGCTATTTTTTCCATCTCCAGCCTTTGTTCTAGCATTTTTTGTTCTGGTGTCTTTATTATTCTCATCTGAAATTCCTTTTTATTTTTATACTGCTTTTTTCAATGTATAAAAAAAGCCTTTCATATGAAAGGCTTTTTATCGGGTAGCAGAAATTACAATGTTGCCAGAATATCTTTTAGAGTTTGACGAGGATTTTCCGACTTGGTAATTGGTCGTCCAATCACCAGATGTGTTGAGCCATCCAGCATTGCCTGTTTTGGTGTCACAATACGTTTTTGATCGTCTGCATTTGAACCTTCAGGACGAATCCCAGGAGTGACCAGTGCAAAGTCTTGTCCAATAGTTTCACGCAGCATTTTCGCTTCTTGTGCGGAACAGACCACCCCATCCAAGCCACTATCTTTGGTGAGTTGAGCCAGACGTTTTACATGTTCATTAGGCTCAATATCCAAGCCAATATCTTTCAAGTCTTCACGCCCCATTGAAGTCAACACAGTTACCGCAATGAGTTGAGTCTTATAGTTACCTGCTTTTAAACGCTCAACACAGGTCTCCATCATTTTACGACCACCTGAAGCGTGGACATTGACCATCCACACGCCCAAGTCTGCCGCAGCACATACCGCTTGTGCAGTGGTATTCGGAATATCATGGAACTTCAGATCTAAAAACACGTCAAAACCTTTGTCTTGAAGTGCTTTTACAATGATAGGACCTTCATGAGTAAATAACTCTTTGCCCACCTTTACTCGACATAAGGCAGGATCGAGCTGCTCTGCAATCGTTAAGGCATCAAATTGACTTTTAGCATCCAGTGCAACGATGATACTCATGAGAAGACCCTTCAAATTGACAAAATTAAACCATTATACGGACTAGCCCTATAACAACCAAGAATATTTTCGCAAAAATGATTTTTTTGATTCAAATTAAGTCATTTATTTATATAATTTTTATATATTTCTTCTAAATATAATTTAGCAATAAAAAACGCCTTAGAAGCTAAGCTAAAAGGCGTTTAATCAAAACAGGCGAAGTAAAAAAATCAGTAGATTACTTCGACTTCTCATTTTTGTCTAAAGCGGTGCCGATGGCCTGTCATTAGAATTAATATCTAATACTGTTTTCTCATGTCGTGTATGAGCTGCCGCTTCTGCTGCCATCATCTTGGCAGTATTCAACTGTTCCTTACGTAGATGTTCAATATCTTTACGTAGTCGTTTAATTTCCCAATTACTCTGAAAAACGCGGAAAACCTGCACACCGAGTAACAAGCCAACCACTATTCCTAAGGAAAGAGTCAAAAGGAGCAATAACCCTAAGCGCATTGCAGGAACTTGAGTAAATAACAAGTCCACTGAGACCTCAGTCCCGTTTTGCAACACCAAAGCTAATGAATAGCCAAAGACGAGCAATAAAAGAATGACCAGAACGTAACGCATGAACACCCCGTAAATATCTTGTTTATTTGTTTGCAGATTCGTTTACTGCATCACGAAGTGCTTTACCTGGCTTAAAGTGTGGAACAGCTTTTGCTGCAACTTCAACAGATTTACCAGTTTTAGGATTACGACCCACACGAGGCTCACGATGATGCAATGCAAAGCTGCCAAACCCGCGAATCTCAATACGGTTATCAGATGATAAAGCTTCAATCATTTGATCAATCATAATTTTAACTGCTTCTTCCACTAAAGGTTCAGCCAAATGCGGATTCTTTAGCGCGATGCGCTCTATTAAGTCAGACTTATTAAGTGCTTCAGTAGTCATCTGCGACCTCTTTAATTATCAAGCTACTCGGGATCTATTTTCCGATAATAACCTGTTTAAATACAAAACGGTAGCGCAATAATTAAATACTACGCTACCGTTTACAGTATTTGTGTAAAAAGTATTACTTAACTTACATTAACAATACAATTCACCATCTACTCTTAGTGATTCATTTGCGCTTTGATCAAGTCACCAATAGTTTTAGGACCATTGTCTTGACCAGCAGCAGCTGTTTTCAGGTTAGCAACAGCTTCTTTCTCTTCAGCTTCGTCTTTCGCTTTGATAGACAAGTTGATAGAGCGAGATTTACGATCTACATTGATGATCTTAGCTTCAACTTCTTGACCAACTTCTAGGAATTTAGTCGCATCTTCAACGCGGTCGCGGTTGATTTCAGATGCTTTAAGAGTTGCTTCAACTTCATCAGCTAACTTAACAGTAGCGCCTTTAGCGTCAACTGCAGTTACAGTACCTTTAACAAGCGCACCGCGTTCGTTAGCAGCTAAGAAATCATTGAACGGATCGCTGTTCAATTGTTTGATACCAAGGCTGATACGGTTGCCTTCAGCATCTACAGACAAGATAACTGCTTCAACAGTGTCACCTTTCTTGTAACGACGGATCGCTTCTTCGCCTTGTTCGTTCCAAGAGATGTCAGACAAGTGAACTAGACCATCGATACCGCCTGGTAGACCGATGAAGATACCGAAGTCAGTGATTGACTTGATAGTACCTGAAACTTTTTCACCTTTGTCGTGGTTCTTAGCAAACTCTTCCCATGGGTTAGCACGAGTTTGTTTAATACCAAGAGAAATACGACGACGCTCTTCGTCTACTTCAAGAACCATAACATCAACTTCGTCACCGATCTGAACTACTTTAGATGGGTGGATGTTTTTGTTAGTGTGATCCATTTCTGAAACGTGTACTAAGCCTTCAACACCTTCAGCGATTTCTGCGAAACAGCCGTAGTCAGTCAGGTTAGTTACGCGAGCTTTAACGATAGAACCTTTAGGGTAACGGCTCATGATCGCTAACCATGGATCTTCGCCTAATTGTTTAAGGCCTAAAGATACGCGGTTACGTTCGCGGTCGAATTTAAGTACTTTAACAGTAACTTCTTGACCCACTTCAACAACTTCTGATGGGTGCTTGATACGTTTCCAAGCCATATCAGTGATGTGAAGAAGACCGTCGATACCGCCAAGGTCAACGAATGCACCGTAGTCAGTAAGGTTTTTAATAGTACCAGTAACTGTTTGACCTTCTTCAAGCTGAGCAAGAAGCGCTTCACGGTCAGCTGAAGATTCAGCTTCCATAACAGCACGACGTGAAACAACAACGTTGTTACGTTTAGCGTCAAGTTTGATTACTTTGAATTCTAACTCTTTACCTTCCAAGTGAGTAGTATCACGGATAGGACGAGTATCAACTAAAGAACCTGGAAGGAACGCACGAACTGGACCGATGTCAACAGTGAAACCGCCTTTAACTTTACCAGAGATAACACCAGTAACGATTTCGCCGTCTTCAAAGATTTTTTCAAGTTTAGTCCAAGTCTCAGCGCGTTTAGCTTTTTCGCGAGAAAGAACTGTTTGACCCATACCGTTGTCAAGTGCTTCAACAACTACGTCTACAGTGTCGCCAACTTGAACTTCAAGTTCGCGCTGTTCATTTAAGAACTCAGCACGGTCAACAACGCCTTCAGATTTAAGGCCAGTGTCAACAGTTACCCAATCAGAGTCGATGCTTACTACAACGCCTTGGATGACTGCACCCTTTTCAACGTTGAGGTTTAATTCGCTTTCTTCAAAAAGGGCTGCAAAAGATTCGGTCATGATATATCCGATAAAGTCAGCGGTCTTGGATCAGACAAGGCCGGTTTAATTAAGCATCTACATAGTCCATATAAAACTGATCAAGCTATGCGTCTGCTGAAATAATAGGGTTATTGAGCTAATTGCTGATCCACATATGTGGTCATCAGCTTGAATACTTCATCGATATTCAGATCTGAACTGTCGATGATGTACGCATCAGCAGCAGGTTTGAGCGGAGCAACAGTGCGTTCCATATCTCGTTTATCCCGCGCTTCGATATTAGCTAAAATGTCGTTTATTTTAACATCCAGCCCCATACCCTGCAACTGCTTTACACGTCTTTGCGCACGGGATTCAGCCGAAGCTGTCAAATAAATCTTGGCTTGTGCATCTGGGAAGATACTGGTCGCCATATCGCGGCCATCTGCCACTAGACCAGGAGCTTGAGCAAAAGCATGTTGACGGGCCACCAGAGCAGTTCTAAGTTCAGGAATTGCAGCAACTTTTGAAGCATACTCACCCACCCGTTCGGTACGGATAGTTTGGGAGACATCTTCACCATTCAGCCATACCTGAACACCTGATTCAGTGCTGACAAATTGGATATCCAAATTTGTTGCAATTTGTACGCATTCAGCCAGTTTAGTATCCAGTTCATCGAGTAAATTATGGTGATGCAATGACAGTCCTAATAAACGATACAAAGCCCCTGAATCCAGTAAATGAAAATGGTAATGTGCTGCAAGTTTTGCAGCCAGTGTGCCTTTGCCAGATCCACTTGGACCATCAATGGTAATAATTTGAACTGTCATTACTTTCCCGATATTTATACAGATTTTGCAAGTTTTGCGAGGCCTAGTTTAATCCCTGTCTTGAGCTGTGCAAGAATTAATTTACTGACAAATGGAAGACGTGCCTGCAATTCTATCGTATAAGTCACCAGACTTTTGTTATCGTCCAATGCTTCAAACTCAATAATACCCAAATGATGTTTAATCAAAGGATTCTTTACGATCTTGTATTCAATACGGGAGTTCGGCTCTAGCAAGGTAATTTGCTCTTTTAGCGGCTTGACTGGACCTAAACCCATGCTACGCACAGAACCCACACCATCTGGGCGCTCAGGGTCTGCCGAATCCTTAATCCGTTCCACCTGCATTGGTGCAAAAGCCACGTTATAAGCATCGTGTTTAGACAGCAATTCAAAAACCTTATCAATCGCTGCTGGGAATTCTTTTTTTACCTGAATCGCATTTTTCATTTTTCTTTTTCCTGAAAATAAATGATTTTAAAGTGAGCAAAGTTTAACGAATTAGATTCGATTTATTTATGAGCATTCAGTAATTTTTCTTGCAATTTCAGCTGGCGTTTTTGTTCACGACGCAACTTGAAAAATGCACTCAACTGCTCAGCACACTGCTGCTGCATACAGCCCGAGTCAAATAGAAATACATGATTATAGTAGCCAGTCTCAAAAAGCTTGCGTGCACTCACCAAAGAACCTGCTTTGGGCTCATTTGTACCAAAAACGACCCGTGAAATACGCGAATGCACCAATGCACCTACACACATGGTGCACGGTTCCAGAGTTACATAGAGGACAGCATCTTCAGGCAGGCGGTAGTTTTTCAGGTTCTGACAAGCTTCACGTAATGCTACGATTTCAGCATGGGCAGTCGGATCATTTAAAGAAATAGGCGCATTGTAGCCACGGCCAATGACCTGATTTTGACTGACAATCACCGCACCTACAGGAATTTCACCCTGCTCAGCAGCAAGTGCAGCCTGCTCATAAGCAAGCCGCATCCAGTATTCATCGGTAAATTGTGTTTCGGACATTCAGACTTAAATCACATCATAGTGCTTGAGTAGCTCATTCCAGCTTTCAATGGTGGTTACCGGTGGATTCTGAGACAGAATGCCTTTCAGGCTTAAATCACTACCCTTTTGCCATTCTGGAGACAGATCTTTATCAACCAGTCGTGCACGTACACCTTCAACAAAATCAGGATGACGGATTTTCCAATCTGAAATCTGGGTTTCCAGTTCAAAAATTTCATTCCAGGAATGAACCTGTTTACCCCATTGCCATAATAACCAGCTTAGAGCAGCGGTTGCAGGTGAACCTTTTTGCAGGTTTTCGCTGGCCTGACGTAACCAGTCACTGCGCGCATCACTTAGACCGATAATCGATTCATAGTCATGTTCAAAGTTCATTCCACGACATACACTGTGGATTACATCCAGTGAGTTTTGCAGAGGACCCGGGCCTACCGGACGATGCATACTATTCAAGGTATCATCAATCGCACGGAAATCCCCAGCTGGATAATGTTCCCAGTCTATATTTACGACCTTATCTAATACTGAATCACGCTGTGCATCACAGATATGAGTCGCCCAGCCAATACCGTAAGCACCCGCAGCAGTCATAATGGAACCCGTTAAACCTGTAAACAGGCCAATCGCTCCACGGTCTGCTAGGAAGCGGGTCGCACCCACATCTGGATATAAACCAATATTAATCTCAGGCATGGCCAGACGTGAATACGGCGTCACCAAACGGAATGGAGCCGCCATAAACAGGCCTAAACCACCACCCATAACATAACCTTCACCCCACACCAATACCGGCTTGGCATAGTTATGCAGCAATAGATCTAGCGCATATTCCTGTTCAAAAAACTTATTGGCCGTTGCCACTTCATCATTAATTACTAATTGACGCAGCTTACGCACATCGCCACCGGCACAAAATGCTTTAGGTGTAGTTGAATCCAGCCAGATCGCTTTAACGCTGTCATCTGTATGAAAGTCCTGAAAAACTTCCAGTAGTGCAGAAACCAGGGATTCATCTAAAGCGTGTAATGATTTTGGACGATTCAGGCGTACAATGCGCCAGCCATTATTGGCTTGTTCAACAATCAGGTCAGGATGATAAGGTTTAGTTACAGGAGAATAAGTCATGCGTCCAGCTGCCAATCTATAGGCTCAATGCCATGTTGTTTGAGATAATTATTCGTTTTCGAAAAAACTTTACAACCAAAAAAACCACCGCGGTTTGCTGACAAAGGCGAAGGATGTGCTGCCTTTAAGACCAGGTGTTTATTTTGATCAATGCGCTGTCCTTTACGCTGTGCGTATGCGCCCCAAAGAATAAAAACGATATGTTCACGTTGTTCATTCAATACATCAATGACGTGATCTGTGAATTCTTCCCAGCCACGTTTCTGATGTGAAGTTGGCTGTGCTGCCTCTACGGTCAGTACAGCGTTGAGCAGAAGTACACCCTGTTCCGCCCAATGAGTTAAATCACCATGTTTAGGGATTTTTACGCCTAAATCATTATGTAACTCATGAAAAATATTACGTAAAGATGGAGGTAATGCAACCCCTTTTTGCACCGAGAAGCTTAAACCATGCGCCTGATTCGGACCATGATAAGGATCCTGACCAATAATGACCACTTTAACCCGGTCTAATGGTGTGGTATTCAAAGCATTAAAAATCAGGTGATTCGGTGGATAAATCACCTTGTCTGCTTTTTTTTCTTCAATTAAAAACGTTTTTAACGCATCCATTTTTGGACTCAATAAAAACTCACTGAGTCCATATTTCCAGCTGTCATCTAACTGAACTTTATTCAGTTTCGCAATTTGCTGTTCATTTAAAGACATGCTTCAATCCTAAATCTATGTCAGTCTGCGTTTATATTCGAATTTTTAAGGCTGGACTTGCAGATCCACAGCCGGATTATGGAATGGGAGACCCTGTTTCAGTTTCGCAAACATCTCTGGATCTGTCCATTCTGCCCGCACCTGCTCCGAGAATTCAATCTGTTCCAGGCTAAGTGGACCCATCTGTTCATTCTGGATATCCTCCAGGAAGCTTTGCGCATAGCCGGTATCAGTTTCATGAACAATCACAGAATAAACTTCAACATCCCCTTCGCCATTCTGAGTAATGGTGGATGCCAATACCTGCTGAGCCAGGAAGAAGAAAATACGTGAAAATTGTTCTGCAGATGGCGAAACCGGCAAAGATACCCAGCGCGCGCTAAAATTCTTGCATGCCTGAATATATTCAGGATCATCTTTTTGCCAGAAGCAGATCGCATGGTCAAAAGAATCAAAGAAATCCTTAATCACCCCTTTGAGCAGACCAAAATCATATACCATCTGGCCATTATCCAACTTCGACGCTTTCAGCAATAACTCGACTTTATAACTGTGACCATGGATTGAACGTTTACAGCGATCCGAGGTGCAGTTACGCACAATATGAGCATTTTCAAACTTAAATAACTTACGAATTAACATATGCCGTAATGTCGTCAAAAAATAGGTGAATTAATTTCAATTATAAAGCAAAAGTAAACCGATGAGGATTAATTTTGCAGTTCATCATGATAGGCAAAAGGGATTGAAGCGAAAACAGATTAAATTCCAAAAAATGAGATTATTTAAAAATGGTGGAATTTTAAAAAGGTGCCATGCTTCGATAGGCAACATAAACCTTCTTGTCCTGCCGCACCAGATCACTACTAAACTGACGTTTACGCTCACTCAGCATCACTTCGATACGTGCTTTAAAGTGATTGGATTGCACCCCAAGCAGGTTATTAAACAGGTTGTGTTTGGCTGCATCCACCTGAGCAAAGGGTTCTAGTGTCCAAAGATCAGCTACATTGGAAAAATATTCCAGATTTGCCTGACGGCGATCCAGCAATTGCTGCACGGCATTCACATCCAGCTTTTCATCCATGCTCGCCAAAAGAAATGCAGATGCGGTATTAATATTGACCGTAGTATCTGCTACAGGCGCTGTACTTAGATAAGGTGCAATTAGTTTGTACTTGTTTTCTTCAAAGCCTCGTACCAGTTTCAGCTCTTCAACGCTATGAAATTTGGCATTCGGAGGCAGGGAACCATTCGGCAAGCCCTGATAATAATTAGATTCTGCACCCATTGGGCCATTTGGCATTTCATCTTCATCCTGCCAGTCGATCACGGCTTCACTCAACTGCTCTGGCAATCCAGCACGTTTTAATATCAGCTCGAACCAGGCTTTAGCATTTTCATTCACCGTACCTTCTGCTGTAATCAGGCTATTTAAATTAAACTTACCCGATTCATCTTGCAGTATTCCCGAGACATGACCATCTTCAACTGGAAAAGCCGGCATTGGCTGCGCCCAGGTTTCATTTAAATGATCAACTTCCGCTGCATTCTCTGCGTCATCAACTAGCAATTCAGAAAAAAACGCTTCAGCACTTTTGGCATACATCAAAGACTGGTTTTGTCGCATTAAATAAGCGGTACTTTCAACAGTTGCGGCCTGACGTTTAGCAATAGTCGCAGCCAAAATAGTTGCAAGCGCCACCATCACTAGAATGGTAATCAGAGCAATCCCCTTCTGCTGTTTGATCATCATTGCTTTGTTCATCTGCATTTTATTATTCTTTGTCAGGTTAACTTTTGGGTTTCAAGCAGGAAATCTGTATTCAATAAACTAAAAATCCACTCATAACTAACCCCATTAACCATTAAGTTGATTTTAATGCCTTTGGGTAGACGCTGTTTTTGCTCAATCTGATTTAAATCAAAAGATGAGTCTGGCCATTGGGTCATTTCATTTGGATTAAGTACTACGATCTGAAACTGCTCAACATCGGACAACAACACACTGGATTCAGGTTGATCACGCCCGGTCTGGTTTAAATTCCGGTATTTCAGGCGATAGAGTTTTTGTTCATCTGCCCGGTACTGATATTCAACCCGTTCATCTGGAGAAATCCCCTCTTCCAGAGGATCGGTGACTCCAGTCTTACTAAAGTTAAAACGTCCGTTTTGCAAAACCAGTGCCGGCTGAATATCACCATTAATATTGGCCGTTAAAGGCACCGCCTGCACCGTATCACGCAAGATCTGCTGATAAGTATCTTGCAACTGACTTAAGCGCTGTTCATGCACTGCATTACGGTCTTTGGTTTGTACAATATAATCAAATACTTTCCAGCCTAGAGCAGAGAGTAAGGCGAAAATAGCAATAGCAACCAGTAGTTCGACCAGCGTAAATCCCTTAGACTTCATGGCGCTTCATTCATCCGGTGATTAAAGAACATCAAGCTGCTAATTCCATTTTCTGCCTGACCGGTTTCAGTGTTGACCAGACTCACCTGTAATTCAATGCGTTGTACATTAGGACTTACGGTAGGCTCACTGCGCTTATCGATTTGCCAGGTTTCGCCCTGTTGAGTGAGTTGTTTAGATTCTGTACCAGTAAGCCACTGCTGATTGATTTCCATTAGTGCTGCTTCATTCAAGGCAACAAACTGGGCTTGGGTTCTCAAAATGGCATTCGAAGTCGATTGGGTATATTGCATAGCAACTTTAGTCAGGGTCATGGCTGCTGTGGCAAAGATCGCCAGCGCGACCATCACTTCCAGCAAGGTAAATCCTGAGGCACGATTAAGTCGAGTAATCCTCGACCTGAGCGGCATTGTCGCGCAAGAAAGTCCGAAAGCTGTGCTTGAGGAGCCGCGATGAGTGAAATGCTGTTTTACCGCTGCGCAAGACGAAGAGCTATGCCCGGAGTGCGCACGATCAGCATTTGACTTAAATAACTTGATTACATCAGCTCCGGCACTCTGCTTGAAAACCCTAGCTTTCATGGACTTTACCCAAGTGATCAATTTCAATCGGATTGCCCACTTCACGATCTTCCAAATAGAACTGGATTCTGACCGGTTTAACTTCACCATTGCCTAACCAGATTAGCTTAGGTGCATTAACTTCAGTAAGATCCCGATTTTGGGCATTATTATAATGTTGCTCTAAAGGCTGAATCCGGAAAGAGACCTGCTCTGGTAAACTACGCAGATTAAACTCCGCATAACTTTGCCATTTCTGCTGATTTAAAGTTGATTCTGCCTGATTAGGTGAACGATATTCCACGATCCCGTAGCGAAATGGTGAAACATCAGTGGCAGCCTGAACATCAAGCGCAAGAATACGGGATTGATCATTGGATTCCCGCAAGATTCTTTGCAAATCCAGTAACAGGACTTCTCGTGCCTGCATTGCCTTGCGCTGATCTACTCCACCAATATTCAATACAACTAGTGATGCCATAATACTCATAATCACAATCACCACCATCACTTCGATTAGAGTGAATCCACGAATGGAGGCGTGATGTGATCTGATCATAGGCAACTCTTAGGCGAACTGCTCGGCAGGATGGACCTGTTTCGGTAAAGCTAAAGCTTGATCAATAAGGGCAACGCGCAAGGTATCGCGTGAACCGAGATAGCGCTGATAAAAACTGGAGTTCAGAATCGCAGCTGCACCATGGGTCATCGACCAAATTGAGGCCAGATAATCACGCACCGACATGCTGCTATTGATTGAAGCCAGATAGCTTTCAGTCATACGGATAATCAGACGTAAGCGCTGTTTGCGCACCTGATAAAGTTCGCTAAACAGGTGCTGAATTCCAACACCTGTTGTAGAAAGACGTTCTTCAATCTGATGAAAAAGGACAGTACGTTCAGGGTGATGCAGATGATGCAACATAAAGAATGCCAGATGTTCAGGAAAAGCCTTATCACTATCCTGGATCATTTCCAGCAACATGCGCTCATTACGGATAATCAGCAATATGTACAATTCATCTTTACTCTGGAAATGCTTATAAAGAGTGCCTTTGGCCAGATCCAGTTCTGCTGCCAGTGCATCCAGGGTCATCCCTGCTTCACCATTTTCTAGCAGTAACTGTTCTGCAACTTGAAAAATCAAGGTTTCTCTTGCTCGAAACTGAGCCTGACGATCCATCTTCACCCTATAACTCTCTTGTACTCTTATCTAACTTTACTTACTTTGAATTCAGAAGATTCTCAAAGTTCTGCTTTGTGATATAAGCCATTTCTTCTAGCGACTTATCATATACATCGCAAAGCGCTTTGGCTACATAAGGAACGTATTTTGGTTCATTAGATTTGCCACGATATGGCATTGGAGCAAGGTAAGGACTATCCGTTTCGATTAAAACCCGATCAAGTGGAACCTGTTTGGCCACGTCACGCAAATCCTGGGCATTTTTAAAAGAAACAATACCGGAGAAAGACACATAGTAACCGCAGTCTAAAACAGCTTTAGCGGTTTCCCAGTCTTCGGTAAAACAGTGCAAAATGCCATGGGTAGATTTCTCTGCACGGATAATATCAACAGTATCGTGCTTGGCAGAACGGGTATGCACGACGACAGGTTTTTTCACAATTTGTGAGGCATGGATATGACGGGCAAAACAGTCTTTTTGCTCGGCAATAAAATCGGTGCTGTGATAATAATCGAGCCCCGTTTCACCCAGCGCCCAGACTTTTTCTGGCTGTGCCAGTTCAACCAGATATTCAGTAGTCGCACGCGCCATCGTTGCCGCATCTTCGCAAGGATGTACACCGACGGTATAACCGACATCAGGATGACGGGCCGCGATTTTTGCCAGCTCGATATGATCATCCAGATCCACCGAGATACTCATAAACTTGGATACGCCTGCTTCACGGGCCTGAGCGAGCGCCTGATCCAGATCACCGTTATAAGGTGTTAAATCAAGCAGCGTTAAATGGCAATGAGTATCTACAAACACAATGAGTTCCTACCAAAGGTAAATTAACTACATAGTGTAACTTTTACGTCCATCAGATTTAAGACCCGCAACCAGACGATCTGCTTCATTTTTGAAGAAAACGCCTTTTTCACCGGTGAGCTGAATCCCAAAACCTTGTGGCTTGATGCCATTCTGCTTTTGAGATATCCAGATTACTTTTCCGGTTAATGGAATTTTCTGCGTCTGTTCAGGTAAAGTCGTCAAAACAAAAACTTCTTCACCTAATTTTACTGGCTGCTTGGAAGGAATAAAAAGTCCACCACCTACAACATATGGCATATAACTGGCAAATAACGTTTCAATATCCGGAATATTAGCCTGAATAATACCGCCCATACGTGGTTGCATCTTGTTTTCCCCTTAAGCTAAAGATTCATCAGCTTGATACACAATTCATCGAGCACCAGATTACTTTGTACGTTCTGCTCAAGATATTGTTTGGCTCGCTGAAAATCCTCATAAATTTTAAAAAGTGTTTCCAATGAATATTGTTCGGCCAATACATTAAAGTCCAGATCAATGTTTTTTACGGCCTGATTTAGCTTGACACAAATTAAATCGGACAACAAGTATTCAAACATTTGACCAAATTCACCAAAACTCAGGCTTTTATTCCATTTGGTCGCAATTGCCATTGGCATATTTTTTTGAATGACCAGTTTTTTCCAGTCTTCCATGAATTCCTGACGTAATGGCAACCAGGAACTTTGTGCAACCTCAATCGCTTGCAAAGGCATTTGATTGGATAAATTCATCAATAACTGCTGCTGGCTCGAACCTGCTTCAGGTAACTGTGCCTCTACATATTCACTGAATTGCGCTGATGAAATCCGGTCTAAGGCAAAATGCTGTAAACGACTGCGGATAGTTGCAGGTAATTTCAGATAATGGTCCGCAAGCAGAATAATGACAATATTTTCACCCGGTTCTTCCAGAGTTTTCAGCAAGGCATTGGAAGAGGCAATATTCAATGCTTCAGCGGGTTCAATGACAATGACGCGCCAGCCATCAACGGTCTGCTGTACAAAAGGAAGAAGATCACGGATTTTTTCAATTTTAATTTTGGCATTCTGTTTTTTATTGTCTTCATCAGTACTGATATAGACGTAATTCGGATGGGTATCCGCTTTCAGCCACTGACAGCTACCACACTCACCGCATGGCCCATCAGGCTGACGGTTCAGGCATAAAACCCAGGCCAGAAACTGCTGGGCAAAGGCTTCTTTACCACAGCCTTTTTTTCCATAGAACAATAAACCATGCCCAAGCTTAGGAAAACGCCCGGTTAGCGTTTCCCAAACCTGTTGCTGCCATGGATAAATCTGTGCATTGACATCAAGCGGCATGGAGAATTCTCAAATTAAGCAAAAGAAGATGGATCCATCTGGTTTAAGCGATCCAGATCTTCCTGCGTATCGACACCTGGCGGTAAATTGGCTTCTGCCACAGCAATGGCAATACGGTGACCATTTTCCAGTACACGTAACTGTTCTAAAGATTCCAGTTTTTCCAGCACACCCATTTCCCAGGTTACATATTCCTGTAGCAGTTTCACACGGTAAGCATATAAGCCCAAATGGCGATAAGCCTGATCATGCAGTTTTTGTTCAGTCAGCTTGGCACCATCACGGTCATAAGGAATCGTAGCACGACTAAAATACAATGCCTGATTTTGCTTAGACATCACAACCTTAACGATACTGTCACGCTTGAATTCCTCTAAATGATGAATTGGCTCACACAGAGTCGACATTGAGCAAGCCGGTTGATCTTCTAAGAGTTGCGCGACCTGTTTAACTAACTGAGCTGGCAATAAAGGTTCATCACCCTGTACATTCACAATAATGTCATCACTCGCCCAGCCCTTGATTCGAGCTACCTCGCTTAGACGATCGGTACCTGATGGATGATCTGCTGAAGTCAGGACCACATCAACACCTTCAGCACGGCAAACTTCGGCAATACGTTCATCATCTGTTGCCACACACAGGTCATCAAAGCCCTGTACTTTTTTGGCCTGATCCACGACACGCAGAATCATCGGACGACCATGGATTTCCAGCAAAGGTTTACCCGGCAAACGTGAACTGGAGAAGCGTGCAGGAATAACTATATGTTTCATCGTAAATAAACCTTAGGAAATAGAAATACCCTGTTGCTCTAATTGCTGCTGCAATATTGTATAACAGGCAGGTGACAAGACTGCATCGACCGGCACCACCCAGATATCCCGCTGATAATCTGGATACTGTTTGAGTAATGCCATAATTTTAACTGCATCTTTTTCAGTCGTAATGATCGGACTATTGTCATCGAATTGCAGATCTTCAATTTCATAATCATGATGATCTGGAAATTCATGACACTGAAATTGCTGCAGCCCCAGATGTTCTAGTGTTTGATAAAAACGCTGTGGAAAACCGATGCCGACTACTGCATAGAAAGCCGCAGTTGGATCAAAGCTTTTGATAACATCCTGATTTAATAAATACGGCTGAGAGGCTGCAAGATGCATATGCAAAGGCGAAACTGGATTTGCTGCATGTTCAATCACGGTACCTTTTTCCAACCGGGTAACGGGTTCACGCAGATAACCTTCTGGTAAAAGTTTCTGGTTGCCCAAGCCTCGGTTATTATCCAGCACAATCCATTCAATTTGACGATTTAAAGCCCAGTGCTGCAAACCGTCATCACAAATAATTAAATCCAGTGCATGCTTTTCTAGCAGAAGCTCAATGCTCTTTTGACGATTTGGCCCTACAGCCATCGGCACACCAGTCGCTTGGACAATTAAGGCTGGTTCATCACCTACCACTTCAGGCAAGGTATTTAAATCTACATAAGCAGGAAAAGGACCTTTACCACCATAACCTCGACTGATTACACCAATCCGTAGGCCTTTTTCAGTGAGGTAATCCACCAGATGAATCAGTAAAGGTGTTTTACCACTCCCACCTACGGTAATATTTCCAATCACCATTACTGGAATAGGTGCGGTATAGCTTTTTTTAATCCCTTTACGGTAAAGCCAGTGGTTACTGACAAAACCCAAGCGGTAAAGCCAGGACAAAGGACGCAGCACAACCAGCCACTTTGCCTGTGTATTCCAAGCATCCTGAATGATCTGTGCCAAAGCCATGACTTAATGTTCCTCGAAATTACGTTGGTGCAGCTGATAATAAGCACCTTGACGTGCAATCAGCTCAGCATGATTACCCTGCTCTATAATACGACCTTGATCCATCACTACAATGTGGTCGGCATTTTCAATTGTTGACAGACGGTGGGCAATCACAATCGTAGTCCGATCTTGCATCGCCTGATCAAAGGCACGCTGAATAAAGTATTCAGATTCATTATCCAGCGCACTGGTCGCTTCATCCAGAATCAGAATCGGTGCATTTTTCAGAATAGCACGGGCGATCGCAATACGCTGACGCTGACCACCTGACAGATTCAGACCTTGAGCACCTAGTGGCGTATCATAACCTTGTGGCAAGGCCATAATGAAATCATGTGCATAGGCAGCTTTTGCCGCTGCAATGATTTCTTCATCACTCGCATTTTCTAGCTGGCCATAAGCAATATTTTCACGAACAGTACGGTTAAACAGCACTACCTGCTGGTTTACCATCGCGATCTGGGTACGTAAAGCAGTCAACTCATAATCAGTAATCGGTTTTTGATCCAGTAAAATTTGCCCGGATGTAGCTTCCTGATAACGTACCAACAGATTCACCAGAGAAGTTTTACCTGCTCCTGAACGCCCAACCAATGCTACAGTCTCGCCCGCTTTCACTTCTAGGTTAAAGTCATGAATCGCATGGTGACCATCGCCATAAACCAGATTGACATCTTTAAATTGAATGTTGCCTTTTAAGGCATCATTGAGTTTGCCGGTATTATGCTCTTCAGGCATATCTAGCAATTCAAACACAGAATGTGCGGCCGCCATACCACGCTGAATTTTTTCATTCACATCAGTTAATGTCTTGATTGGTCGCGCCAACATGCCAGCAGCTGTAATATAAGCAACAAATTCACCCGCAGTCGTATCTCCCAAAATTTGTGGGCGCAATGCAATATACATCACTATACTGAGTGAAACTGACATGATCAGCTGTACCACTGGACTGTTCAGCTGCTGTACTGCCACCATTTTCAAGCCACGGCGTAGATTTTCCAAAGAATTCTGTTTAAAGCGTTTCTGCTCATAAATCTGACCACCAAAACCTTTGACAATCAGATTGGCATTTACCGTTTCCTGAACCACATGGTTCACATCACCCATAGTGTCCTGAACCTGTTGTGATAGCTTGCGCATCCGTTTTGAAGCTTTACTGATCACAAAACCAATCACGGGTCCAAAGATCAGAATACACATGGTTAAACGCCAGTTGGTATATAAAAGATATCCCAATAAGGCAATTGTGATCAGACCTTGCTGAATGATCGTTCTAAGTGCTTCAGTTGAGGCTGCGGTGAGCTGCTCAACGTTATACATAATTTTGGCCGTAATATGACCGCTGGTATTGTCCAGAAAATATTGCGCAGGCAAACGCAATATTTTGGCAAAGACTTCCTGACGAATATTAAATACCAGATTACGG
The DNA here is from genome assembly GCF_013417275.1 of Acinetobacter sp. YH16038. Classification (NCBI taxonomy): domain Bacteria; kingdom Pseudomonadati; phylum Pseudomonadota; class Gammaproteobacteria; order Moraxellales; family Moraxellaceae; genus Acinetobacter; species Acinetobacter sp. YH16038. The sequence goes on from NZ_VPEG01000005.1 coordinate 86,036, forward strand.
GAGATGACCGCCGTATAATACCCACCGAGGAATAGGCCTAGCCCCCGGAAGAACATCAGTACTACCACTAAGAATGGGAAAAGTAAGGTGAAACCCTGGTCTCTGTTTTGAATCGCCTCAATGATATATTCCAGTAATTTGGCAACAGAAACTTCTGTCGCCGCATTTATAGAAAAACCAAGCAGGACAATTAAGGCTGTGCCCCAAAATGGTTTTAAATAGCTTAAAAGGCGAAGATAGACCTTAAAATCGTGCTTCACTAATAACCTCGAGTTGGTACTTTCGTACTGATGTTGACATTGACAAAGCCAAGTTGCCCTGCAACGTCCATGACACGAATAACATCCTGATGTGTCGCTTTTGCATCAGCGGCAATGACAAACATTAAATCACGACGTTCATTCGAAATCTGTTTAATTGCCGTATTTAAATCTGCTGCGTCCTTACTGGCAATAGACTGACCATTTACGGCATAGTGACCATTGGCATCCACAATCACTTCAATTTTCTGGTCAAAATTCTTTGGCGGTACACCTTGCGCATCTGGAAGCGTCAGGTTCATCCGGCTCATCTGGTTAAACGTGGTTGAAAGCAGCAGAAAGACCAAAATAAATAGCAGGCAATCAATCATGGGTGTCAGATTGATATGTACATCTTCCACCTGGTTACGTTTAAATTTCATGCCCCTGCTCCTAGCTTGCTTTCTTGATGCGTTCTTCTACATCATCTGAAGCATTTAAATAGAACAGGTTGGCATGAAATAACGTTGCTTGCTGCTCAAGTTCCGCTACATATTCCTGAACCAGACGCTGGAAATAACGATGTGCAAATAAAGCAGGAATAGCAATCAGCATACCCGCTGCTGTCGTGATCAGTGCTTTGGAAATACCCGGCATCATTAATACTGGGTCACTATTAGTACCGACATCAATCATTAAAAATGATTCAATAATTCCAATCACTGTACCGAGCAAACCGAGTAGAGGTGCTACTGCACTCAAAGTACCCAGAAAATTAATATTCTTTTCCAGATAGCCAATTTCCTGTGAAGCTACCACTTCCATCTGGGCACGAGCATATTGCTCAGACTGGTGACACGCTTCAAAACCAGCAGTAAATACACGACCCAAAGTACTGTTTTTCAAAGCTGAACTTTGTTGCAGCTTTTGCATAGCTTGGTCTGCATTTTGTGCAGGACCCATCAGAAGTGAGTTGGGCAGTACCAGACTCTTTTTTAAACGAATGAAGCGCTCGACCGAGATCGCTAGCATAAATATCGAACACAATACCAGCGGCAGCATCAACCAGCCGCCTGCTTTAACCAATTCCCACATCTGATTTATTCCCCAATAAAAACAAATTTTAAATTAATTATTCATCGCCCAGGATCGAAAGAATCCCGTCCAGCTCTTCTAAAGAATGATAGCTAATGACCAGCTTGCCTTTCCCTTGCTTGTTGTAGTCAATTTTAACATCCGCACTAAAGCGCTCAGACAGACGCTGAGTCAACTGCTGAATGTCTGGCGCAATCGCTGCTTTTGGTTTTTCTGTTTTCGGTGCATTGTAGTCGCGTACCAACTGTTCGGTTTGGCGTACTGACAGACTCTTTTCAATGACCATCTCAGCAACTTTAAGCTGATCTTTAGCCTTCAAAGTCAGGATGGCACGTGCATGTCCCATATCCAGCAGGCCCTGCTGCATAAAGTCTTTTACTTCTTCAGCCAGAGTTAGCAGACGCAGCAAATTGCTCACTGTGGTACGCGCCTTACCGACGGTATCCGCAATTTCCTGATGGCTTAAACCAAATTCGTCATGGAAACGCTGCAAAGCCATCGCCTGATCAATCGGGTTTAGGTCCTGACGTTGAATGTTTTCAATCAGAGCCAGCGCGATTGCCACCTGATCATTCAACTCACGCACAATCGCAGGAACTTCAGTCAGGCCTGCTAGTTGTGCCGCACGCCAGCGACGCTCACCCGCAATAATCTCGTATGGATAGCGTTCATCATCGACCGGACGGATCACGATTGGCTGCATGATGCCATGCTTTTCAATCGATGCGGCCAGTTCCTGCAGATCCTGCTCATTGATATAGCGACGTGGCTGATATTCACCACGTTTCAGCAGATTGACATCAATCTGTTTCAACTGACCATGATCAAGACCTTGTGCTTCGAGTTGTAATTTTTCTTTTTGAATTGATCCCAGCAAGGCATCTAAACCACGACCTTTGGCGAGTCCACGTTTCTTGACGGTCATGCTTTACTTCCTTTTTTCACTTTGCTTTTCTTTAATACTTCAGCTGCCAGATTTAAGTAAGCAACTGCACCCTTTGAACTTTTTTCAAAATAAATCACTGGTAGACCATGTGCCGGCGCTTCAGCCAGACGGATATTCCGTGGAATCACGGTTTCATAAAGTTTTTTACCAAAATATTGCTTTAACTCTTCTGAAACATCACGGGTCAAGGCATTTCGAGCATCATACATGGTACGCAATACACCCACGATCTGCAGATCTGGATTAAGTGCTTGCTGAATGCGGTCAATGGTTTGTGTCAGATCAGCCAGGCCTTCGAGAGCATAATATTCGCATTGCATCGGAATAATCACGCCATCCACCGCTGCCAGTGCATTCACGGTAATCAAGCTTAAGCTTGGTGCACAATCAACAATAATATAGTCGAATGAGGATTCAATTTCCTGCAAAGCTTCACGCAAAATAAATTCACGGCCTTTTTGCTCAGCAATCGCCAGCTCCACACCAGCCAGGTCACGGTTTGCCCCTAAAACCTTGTATCCAACTTCAGCCTTGGTGATCGCAGTTTCAATCGGCACTTCACCCAGCAATACATCAGTCACTGAATACAGCAGGTCATTTTTCTGAATCCCCGACCCCATGGTCGCGTTACCTTGAGAATCCATATCCACAAGCAAAACGCGTTTTTTTAGCACAGCGAGAGATGCCGCCAAATTTACTGCGGTTGTGGTTTTACCGACACCACCTTTCTGGTTGGCAATCGCAATAATTTGTGCCATGTTGACCCCGATCCTTCAAAAATTTTAAATACGTTTTAATAGAAGTAAATGACGTTGTTCGTCCAAGCGCGGAACCTTCAGTTCAATAATCTGACAGCTAAATTCATCTTTTAATGCTGCCACTTCCTCTTCAGGAATCAAACCTTTCATGGAAGCAATAATACTCTGCTCATGCATATACGGTTTAGACGCATTCACAAAATCTGTCAATGAAGCAAATGCACGACTGGTAATCACATCAAACTGACCCAGCTCATTGATACTGTCTTCATTTTCTACACGGGTTTGTACTGCAATGACATTTTTTAATTTTAGGTCTGCAATAAACTGCTTCAGGAAACGAATTTTTTTACCGTTTGAATCCAGTAGTACACATTCACGCACAGGCTGACATAAAGCAATGATCATGCCCGGCATACCACCACCAGTCCCGATGTCGAGCAAACGACCTGCAGGCAAGTCCTTTAGAATGCTTAGACTGTCAAGCAGATGCTTAACCAGCATTTCCTTAGGATCACGGATTGCAGTCAAATTGTATGCTTTATTCCACAGTACCAAAGCATCCTGGTACTTGAGTAATAAATTTAAAGCTTCATCCGACAGCTCTAAACCTAAAGCCTGGCTACCCTGCTTTAGTTCTTGAAAAAACGTGTGCATAAACAATCAACGCTCGAAAAAGTTAAGTGGAAGTATACCGTTTTCTCTATATTGGCACAGTAGGGAGTGCTTAGTGAATATTCACTTAAGCAGACTTCCCTTCACGGATCATTGAATCCAGTGCATTCAAACGCTCAGGCGTTCCTACATCTACCCAAATGCCTGTCAATTTAGAGGCAGCAATCTTATTTTCCAGCATTGCTGCTTTTAATAATGGTGCCAAAGGACGCTTTCCAGCCTCTAAGCCTGCAAACATTTTCGGATGAATCACTGATACACCGCTAAAAGTCAGATTTTCACCACTGATCTGCTGATCAAAGGTATAAGCCTTGCCGTCAGCAAGCGTGAAATCACCGTTTGGATGCTGTTCCGGGTTTTGTACCAATACCAGATGTGCCAAATTTTCACCCAGCTCAACATTCAATAAAGGTGCAAAGTCCATGGTTGTCCAGACATCGCCATTGACCAAAATGAAAGGCTCATCACCAAGCAGTGGTAAAGCATTAATAATGCCACCGGCTGTTTCCAGACCTTCACCTTCATGTGACCATAAAATCTTGACACCAAACTGTGAACCATCACCCAACGCCTGAGCCAGTTTTTCACCTAACCAAGCCGTATTAATGACAACTTCATTCACGCCCATCGCAGCCAGTTTTTCAATATGCCAGACAATTAGCGGCTTACCACCCACTTCTAGTAAAGGTTTTGGCGTATGCAAAGTTAAAGGACGCATGCGGTTGCCCAAGCCAGCCGCGAGAATCATCGCTTTCATTTAAGCCGCTACCTCGTATGAACCATATTTTGCTTCAAAAGCAGGCATCACTTTTTCATGAATAAACTGCATAAATGGCTGTAACTCTGGATAATCTTTAGTTTCTTCCAGTAGATACCACATCACACGTGGCAGGTCTTTTAGATAGCCAGATTTACCATCTCGCTCAAACAAGCGGACAAAAATACCTAAAATCTTGATATGACGCTGAATGGCCATCATATCCGCATCTTTTTTAAACTGTTCGAAATCACGGTCCTGTTTTGCCGCTGCTGGTAACAGATCATAGAACACTTTAAACCAGCGATACACGCGATCTGCATTCCACTGCACATAGGCATCACGGGTAATAGAGATCAGGTCATAGGTGTCAGCACCAATCACTGCATCCTGAAAATCAATCATACCCAGTTCGGTTTCATTTTCGATTTTCATCAGGTTACGGCTATGGAAATCACGATGCACAATGACTTGAGGTTGTGCCAAAGCAGCATTCGCCAGTATCGCAAATGTGCGCTTGATCAGAGCGGACTCTGATTCTGTTGGCTGAATTTTTAGAGCAGGCAGCATCCAGTCAGTCAGCAGCTCCATTTCAGAAATCAGCTTCTCATAAGAATAAGCAGGAAACTGACCTTCTCCAGGAATGGACTGCAGCTGAATCAGCTGTTTAAAACTTTGCTCATAATAGGCATCAACTGTCTGATCATTTAGCAGATTTGATAACAGCACATCACCAAAATCTTCGAGCAGCAAAAAGCCATTTTCCAGGTCTTTGGCCACAATGTGTGGAACACGTACGCCATGGGCATCAAAAAATTCATCAATCGTCACAAAAGGCACACAATCTTCTTTTTCTGGTGGTGCATCCATGAGCATAAATGTTTTATTATTCAGTTTGATTCGTGCATAACGACGAAAACTTGCATCGCCTGCTAAAAAATGTGTTTCAAATTGATCTGAACCGAGTACAGAAGCAATCCAAGATTGTATCAATTGTTCGCGTTGAGTATTCATTTGCAATAAATTCTAGTACAGGCTGAGTTTTTAAAGTGCTAAGTGTAGCTACTTATCAACTTTTTCTCTATGATGCGACAATAATTAATTGCGATAAAAGCATGATTGGTTAATGAGACAAATGAAGCATCACTTTAAAATAAACCCTCTAGCGACTGCGATCTTAACCCTTTTATGTAGTAGCTCGGTCTCAAGCTATGCTGCATCAAATGACTCATCCAATGTAAATGCGGAACAACTCAAACAGCGCATTAATGAGACCTATCCCGGTGAAGCATTCTTCTCACAATATTATGTGGATAAATCTTCACCAGAAGCACAGCAGCGTCAAGGTAAATATCTCAGTTCAGCCTATTGTGAAGGTGCCTGGGTCACTCCTATTGCACCTGATGCACCGACGATTGACCCTGAACAGGCAACTTCAACCATTACTGCAGACTATGGTCATTATAATCCGGCCGGTGATTCCTACTTAGAAGGCAATGTGGTCATTGATCAGGAAGGTCGCCAGATTCGTGCGGAACGCGTGACGATTGATCAGACTCAAACTTATGCGAAGGCAGAAGGTCAAGTCCAATTGGCTCAAGGTGGCTTGATTTCGCAAAGCGATGATATCAATTACAACCTGAAAACCCAGCAAGGTGACTTAAACAACAGTTTCTTCATTGCCGAAGAACAGCATGCGCATGGTCGTGCTGAAAAGATTGCCAAAACCTCTGACGATACGCTTGAACTGGAAAATGCCACCTATTCCACCTGTCCACCTGAACAGAAACCGACCTGGAAAATTCAGGCAGATCAAATCAAGCTGAATCAGGAAACCGGTCGCGGTGAAACCCGTAATACCAAGCTCTATGTGAAAGATGTTCCGGTACTCGCTGTTCCTTATTTTAACTTCCCAATCGATGATCGCCGTACCACTGGGATTCTGACGCCAACTTTCGGATTTACCAATGATGGCGGCCTGGAATTAGGTGTGCCGGTTTATCTCAATTTGGCACCACAATATGATGCGACCATTACGCCACGTTATATTAGTGACCGTGGTGCGATGCTGGATGGCGAGTTTCGTTATCTAACAGAAAACTATGGTGAAGGCCGGATTTGGGGTGGCTACCTGCCATCTGATGAAAGTTATAGCAATAAAGACCGTAAAGACCTGCACTTCCTGCATAACTGGCAAATCAACGATCAGTTCTTAACAAATCTTGAATATAATTACGCATCAGACAAGGACTTTTTTGCCGATCTGGATAATAACCCAGATTCAAAAACAGACCTGAACTTGCGCCGTGCTTGGGAAGTTAATTATAAAAATGGTATCCCCGGCTTAAAAGCTCAATTTAAAGTTGAAGATTTCCAGACGCTTGATCCTGCCGTTCTGGATGAAGACCGCCCTTATGCGCGTTTGCCGCAGCTTTTGGTGAATTATAAGACCGGTAACCCACTGGGTTTACAATACGAATTTAATAACGATACAGCTTATTTCCAGAAAGACATCAGAAATATCGAAAATATTGATACCGGTGATGAAGCCATCTATCAACCAAGTGGTACACGCATCTATAATGATTTCTCGGTACGCTATAATCACTTTACCCCTTGGTCATTCTTCATTCCTCAGGCAACATTACGCAATATCAATACTTTCTATGATCAAGATACTATTGATCGTATTAATAATAATCAAACCAGCTCATCAAGTGAAAATCATTCTATCGTAGTGCCACAATTTACGCTGGACACCGGTTTAATTTTTGAAAAAGATGGTCGCTATTTACAGACCTTGACGCCTCGCCTGTTTTACGCTTATTCACCGTATGAAAATCAGCGCAATCAGCCAAACTTTGACTCTGTCGTAGCCTCAATTAATTATGACCAATTATTTAGTGCACGCCGCTTCTATGGTAATGACCGCTTAGAAGACAATAACTTCGCTTCTTTAGGTCTTAGTTACAGTTTATTTAATGAAGAAGGTTTAGAGCGATTACGCGCCAGTGTGGGACAAAGTTTCTTCTTTGAAGATCGCCGTGTCACATTAGATCGTGAAGCAGATAAATTTGACCGTGAAAGCCATACTGGTCCAGTTATTCAGCTTAGAAGTCAGTTAAACAAAAACGTGCATGTCAACCTAAATTCTAGCTGGATGTCGAATGGCTCCAATGCCCAGCGTGATGTACAGGTTTATTATACGGGCGATCAGGGCAATCTATATAACGTAGGCTATTTCTATCGTAAAGATATTCCAAACCGCCAGGAAAGTTATGATCAGGTGGTTGGTTCATTTATCCAGCCAATTGCCAATAACTGGCGTCTGGTCGGCCATGCGCAATTTGACCTGGATAATAGTGTCGCACGTGAATATTTACTTGGCGTAAACTATGAGTCATGCTGTTGGGGAGTATCTGTCTATGGCCGCTCATACTACAATGACCTAGACGATATCAATGACCCAGATGTGAAAGCGAAACGTGCAGTAATGGCTGAAGTAACGCTTAAAGGTCTTGGCGGGTTGAGCAACAAGCTAACCTCATTACTAGAAAATCGTATTCTAGGTTTTAACAATATCAATCAAACTTGGACAGAACGTTAATGAAGACAAAACAGTTAAAACAAATTTTTAAAGCGACCGCACTTGCGCTATGTCTTTCTTCAGCGATGACGACTTTTGCTGTTGCCCAACCTAAAGATGAAGTTGTAGCTGTTGTCGACAATAGCGCTATTCTGCGTAGTGATCTGGCACAAAGCGTTGCTGAAATTTCTCACCAGTTACAAAAGCAAAACAAGCCTGTTCCACCGCAACCTTATCTTGAACAACAAGCACTTGAACAGCTAATTGTACGTCAGGCTCAACTGGAACAGGTCAAACGCTACAATATCCGTCCAGATGAAAAATCTTTAAATGAAGCAGTGCTTAAAGTAGCACGTGAGTCAGGCTCTCCTAGCTTGGAAGCTTTCCAGCAAAAACTAGATGCTATCGCGCCGAATACGTATGCCTCTTTACGTAACCGTATTGCTGAAGATCTGGCACTTAGCCGTTTACGCCAGCAAGCAGTAAATTCACGTATCCAGATCAGTGATCAGGATGTGAAAAACTTCCTGAATACACCGCAAGGTCAAGCTCTGTTAGGCAGCCAGGTACATGTTCTGCATTTACGTATAACCGGAGAAAATGCTCAACAGATTGCTGCGCAAGTAAGAAATGATTTAAGCAGCAGCAATGATATTCAGGCGATCAGCAAAAAATATTCAACTGGCGATATTAAAGTAGATGCGTCTGATATGGGCGTGCGAAATTTATCAGAAATCCCAGGCGAACTCGCTGCACGTGTTTCTACTTTGCAAGCGGGTCAAACATCTGAACTGATTCCTGCGGCAGATGGCGTGCATGTCCTGAAACTTTTAGAGCGTAAAGGTGGTGAGCAGAAAGCACTGGTTCCTCAGTACCAGACCCGTCATATTCTGATTCAAACATCAGAAGTGGTTAGCCCAGAAAATGCCAAACAGATGATTGATAGCTTATATACGCGTCTTAAGCAAGGTGAAGATTTTGCAGTATTGGCGTCTACTTTCTCTAATGACACAGGTTCAGCGCGTGATGGCGGAAGTTTAGGCTGGGTCAGCCCAGGTGTCATGGTACCTGAATTTGAACAGCGTATGAAAAGTACGCCAGTGGGTCAGATTAGTGAACCGTTCCAGTCACAATTTGGCTGGCATATCCTGCAAGTGACCGATACACGTCAGCAAGATATGACTCAGGAATATCAGGAACGTATGGCACGCCAGATCCTGGGTGAACGCCAGTTTGATGCTGAGCTAGATAGCTGGTTACGTGAAACCCGTAGCAATGCCTATGTAGAAATCAAAGATCCTCAGCTAGATCCTAAACGCGCTCGTTAATTTAAGAAAAGAAAGCCAGCATAATGCTGGTTTTTTAATGGCTCAATTCTTTAAGCAATAAAAAAGCCTCTTATTAAGAGGCTTTTTTATTTCAGATCCGATTAACGATTGTTTTCGTCGTCAGAAGAATCTTCAAATTTTGAATCGTTATCAAAACCAGCGCCTTGACCACCGAAACCAGCGCCTTGACCACCAAAGCCAGCACCTTGACCACCGAAGCCACCTTGACCGCCGAAGCCACCTTGACTACCGAAGCCACCTTGACCGCCGAAGCCTTGACCACCGAAGCCAGCGCCTTGACCGCCGAAGCCACCTTGACCACCGAAGCCACCAGCAGCGCCTTGACCACCGAAGCCACCCGCGCCACCTTGACCACCGAAGCCCGCACCTTGTGAACCAGCAGGAGCACCAGCTGGACGAGGGTTACGTGCAGGTACTACTGTAGAAATCGCATGTTTGTAAACCATTTGGCTTACTGTATTTTTTAATAATACAACGTATTGGTCAAAAGACTCGATGTGACCTTGTAATTTGATACCGTTTACCAGGAAGATAGAAACTGGAATACGTTCCTTACGGAGAGAATTCAAGAATGGATCTTGTAAAGTTTGACCTTTAGACATGTTATAACTCCAAAAATTTAAAAATCAGCGCAAAAAACTATCTCTATTTTTCAATTAAAAATTATAAAAAAGATAGTACTCAAATTTTGCTTTATCCGTGACAGTTTCGCAAGTCTTCTTGGGCCTGCTCGAGCGTAAAATATGTTGTAAATTTATGCTTTTCTTGCAAAGATCTCAACCAGGTATATTGACGTTTGGCAAGTTGTCGTGTCGCAAATAAAGCCTTATCCTCCATTTCCCGTTGTTTTTCATGACTTAGGTCACCTTTTTTTAAGAATTCTATGGCTTGGCGGTAACCTACTGAACGCATTGAGGGTAAATTTTCGTCAAAATCGTATTTTCCCATTAATCCTTTAACTTCATTTAAAAATCCGTTTTTCCACATAATTTCAAGACGTTTTTCAATACGTTTGTGCAATTCTAACCGATCGGGCATTAAGGCATAATTATGGAAACTGTAACGATATGGTAAATTTTTTGGTTGTTCTGCTTGTAGTTTTGTAATCGGCTCACCTGTTAGCTTAAAAACCTCTAATGCACGGATAATTCTCTGTTTATCACTGACTTTAAATTTCTGGCCTGCTAAAGGATCTACCTGACATAATTCAGCATACACCGCTTCCCACCCTTCACGAGCGGCTTTCTCTTCGATCTGGGCACGCACCGCATAATCTGCACTTGGTAAATTATCAGACAAGCCTTCAAGTAAGGCCTTAAAATACAGCATGGTGCCACCCACCAAAATTGGTGTTTTACCACGCGCATGAATATCACCAATCAGACGGCAAGCATCTTCGACAAAGTTTGCTGCAGAATAGACTTCGAGCGGGCTAATAATATCAATCAGATGATGCGGATAGCGCCCTAATTCCTCTTTAGATGGCTTCGCTGTACCAATGTCCATTTCCCGATAAACTAGCGCAGAATCGACAGAAATCAGCTCAAAATGACCTTGCTCGTATAGTTCACATGCCAAAGCAGTTTTACCGCTTGCAGTTGGTCCCATTAAATTGATGACCGGCAGTTGATTGGACATGTAAGGCTACTCTCCTCGAGCGAAAAGTTTATCAAGTTGAGACAATGGAAATGCTCGCCAGGTTGGACGACCATGATTACATTGGCTCGCAAATTCAGTTTGTTCCATCTGACGCAGCAAAGCGTTCATTTCAGACAGGCTCAACATGCGATGCGCACGTACCGCACCATGACAGGCCATACCTGCAAGAATCTGATCCCGTTTCTGCATTAACCCTTGCCCCTGATCATTCGGATCCAGATCATTCAGTAATTCAGGGATCAAGGCATCAAAATCAGCCTTATGCAAAATGGCCGGTACACCCCGTACAATGACCTGTTCATCACCATACTGGTCAATTTCCAGACCTAAACGAGCAAGTTGATCTTTAAGCTCGTCAACACGCATGGCTTGCATACGACTAATGCTCACCACTTTAGGAATCAGTAATTGCTGGGATATCCAGAATTCCGGTTTATCCCAAGCCATTTTCATCTGTTGCAGCAAAATACGCTCATGCGCCGCATGCATATCTACGATGATTAAGCCTTCGGTATTTTGCGCCAGAATATAAATACCATGCAGCTGGGCGATCGCAATCCCCAAAGGATGCTCATCTACTTTACTTTGTAAATGTGACTGAAATGTATTCGATGCTGAAGTATTAGTTTCCGTTTCAGTTTCTCTTAAAGGCGCGAGATAACTTTTCAAAGCATTATTCAGCTGCTGTGAACCCGAATATGACTTATTATAATCCTGCGCATAATGCACAGTTTGTGGACCTGATGACTCGAAATCCGTTAACACATCAGAAGCTTCTTCTTCATGCTGACGATACGGAGATGTGACTGGAATAACCGGTTGAGTGGCTACGGACTGATGCAGGCTAAACTGCTCCTGATAGCGTGGCTGAGGTGTTATCGCAACAGCTTCAGACTCAGGTTTCATCGCCTCAGCCAGATCAGCGCTCGCAGTCTGGAATTTTGCTAGGGTTTCCTTGGCATAATGTCGTACAAATTCATGTACTTCACGCTGGTTCAGAAAACGAATTTCATGTTTGGTTGGATGCACATTGACATCGATGCTTTCTGGATCGATTTCCAGAAACAGTAAATAAGCGGCATGCTGATGGCCATGCAGGATACCATCATAAGCCATACGCAAAGCGTGCGAAATAGTCTTATCTTTAACGATCCGGCCATTCACATAGACATACTGCAAATCGGCTTGAGCCCGTGCATCCGAAGGATGTCCGAGCCAGCCTGATAAACGCATATTGATACTGTCTGCATCAATCCAGTAAGCATTTTCAGTAAACTGACGGCCAAGTAATTGTTGCACACGTTGAAAACGCAAAGCTCCACTATCTGCGACCGGCAAATTCAGCTTGATGGTTTGGTTATGTTCCAATACAAAGCGAATATCGAAATGCGTTAAAGCCATACGGCGAACAATTTCTTCGATATGTCCAAATTCAGTGCCGGGCTTTTTCAGGAATTTGCGCCGCGCCGGAACATTGAAGAATAAATCCTGCACCCGGATCTGGGTACCTTTGGAGGCTGCGACCGGTTGAATATCCTGATGATCAAAAGCCGTGCCGTTCACTTCTACCTGATAGCCAATGCCATCTTCATTCTGGCTACTGGTTAAAGTCAGACGAGACACTGCGGCAATCGAGGCCAATGCTTCACCACGAAAGCCCAAACTGGTAATCGCATGCAGCTCTTCAGCCGTTTGAATCTTACTGGTCGCGTGACGCATCACAGCCAGTGGCAAATCCTCATAATGAATGCCTCGGCCATTGTCAATGATTTCAATCAGCGTACTGCCGCCCTGTTCCACCCGGATGATCAGCTCGGTCGCACCTGCATCAATCGAGTTCTCCAGCAGCTCTTTGACCACAGATGCAGGACGTTCAATCACCTCACCTGCGGCAATCTGGTTCGCCAGCGCAGGATCAAGTGCACGGATACGGCGTATGCTTAAATCATCAACCATTTGGGAATTCACGCTCCAAAGCTTGCTGTAATGCCAGATTAGAAGAAATCAGACTTACAGTACGGGTCAGCTCATCTTCTGATTTTAAAATTTCAATAATTAAATCGGCTTGCGGGATTTCATCGCCACCCTTAGAAGGCCATTCAAATAAAAATAGCGCATTGGGAGTTTCTAAATAATCCCGGATTCCCATCAATTCAAGTTCATAAGGGTCATTGAGACGATATAAATCAAAATGAAAGATATCCTGACCATTCACCTGATACGGCTCCACCAGCGTATAAGTCGGACTTTTTACTGAGCCTTTATGACCGAGTTGTTGTAAGTAATAACGCGTCAGCGTAGTTTTCCCCGCACCCAAGTCACCAATCAGATATATAACGCCCGAAGAAAAATTATTTGCCAGAACTTTGGCCAGATTTTGGGTGTCATCTTCATGTTTTAAAGTGACATTAAATGAATAAGGCATATTACTCACGACATGATGAAAAAGAATAATTATGATAGCATCGCAACGCTTTAAAAGCCTATTCACCTCTGTGAGAAACTGTATTTTTTCACAGCATCCGTTCCAGACCAGAGATAGATCCACGTTGTGATGACTTCGACTGTTGAATTTAACCCACCCATGCTGAATGGGGTTACGGCAAGTAAAGTATTCCTGCAAGCGATAGCTGATTCACCCAAGACAGTCTATGCCTATCTCTGTGCGCAATTTCCACATATTGAGTCAAGCGAATGGCAATCCCGTTTCGATAATGGGCTGGTTTATGATGCTCAGGGCAATACCTTAAGCATCGAAAGTTCTTTTCAAGCAAATACTCATTGTTTTTATTATCGTTTTTTGGCACACGAAGTGCATGTTCCTTTTCAGCATCAGATTCTGTTTGAGAATGAACATCTGCTGGTCGTTGATAAACCGCATTTTCTGACCATGAGTCCTACTGGACAATATGTACAGGAAACCTTGCTGGTACGCCTAAAACAGCAAACTGGAAATGAACATCTTACTCCGATTCATCGATTGGATCGTGAAACGGCAGGTGTGGTGCTGATTTCAAAATGTGTGCAATCGCGTGGCGTTTATCAGCAAATGTTTGCGACTCGGCAGGTACAGAAAACCTATCATGCGATTGCGGCTTATCGTGATGATTTAAGTTTTCCGCTCATCACAAAGCTGAAAATGGAGAAAGGCCAGCCCTTTTATACCATGCAGGTGGTAGAAGGAGAACCTAATAGCGAAACCGAAATTCAATTGCTGCAACATGATCAGCAATGGGGCAAATATGAGCTAAAACCGCATACAGGAAAGCAGCATCAGTTAAGGGTACATTTAAGTCATTTGGGGATTCCGATCCAGAATGATCCTTTTTATCCGCAGGTTTCCCATAAGGCGGATGATGATTTTTCTGCACCTTTACAGCTACTGGCCAAACACATTCAGTTTACGGATCCCGTTACCCAAAAGCAGATGCAATTTAGCTCTGAACTTGAATTGACACTGTAAATCTCTTGTCATTACAGATTATTTTCTAAAAACGGCAACTTGAGGATTGAAATCCCGAAGTTATCGATTAGAATAAGGCGAAAAGTTAAGTAATTTAAAGCTTTGAAAATATTATGAGAAAAACTGAAGTTTATCAAATTCGCCTGGATTCCCAAGAGAAGAAACAGGCATTTGCAGTATTTAAACAATTGGGGATTACGCCGGCTCAGGCAGTTCGTCTTTTTTTTAAACAGGTGGTTCTGACCAAATCAATCCCCTTCTCGATTGAAAATCAGAATATTAATCTGGAACAGCTGATCAAGTTACGCAAGCAGAAACAGAATGAACTTAAGGCAGAACAAGCCTCAAGTCCAAGTGCTACAGCCGTTTCTGAAGATCATCAGGAGATGAATCTGGATGATGATCATTTTGATTTATTTGAAGAACTGAATGCTATTTTAGGTGAAAGCGACAAAATTTAACATTGTTGCATTTACGAACAATTCTTAAGTTTCACTCCTTTCAAACTTCGCTATGCTTGATGTTAATGATAAATAATAAAATTAACATGGAGTAAGCCGATGATCGTGCGACGTGCCCAGTCAGAAGATCTACCTAACCTGGCCGTTTTATTTGATGAGTACCGTCAATTTTATGGTACTTCTTCCAATCTGGATTTATCTTACGAGTTTCTGAAGCAGCGTTTTGAAGATGGTCAAACTGTCATTTTTATCAATACCAAGGATGATATTTTTACCGGATTTATTCTGCTGTATTTAAGATTTTCCTCAGTCGCATGTTCTACTTATTATGTGCTGGACGATGTCTATATTAGCCCGCCTTATCGCCGGCATGGTGCAGCCAAGCAACTGATTGACACTGCTATCTTGTTTGCCCGACATGAAAATGCGCTTCGAATCAGCCTGGAAACGCAAAAAACCAATTATCAGTCACATAAACTTTATGAGTCACTTGGATTTATTCAGGACAATGAATTCGTGACTTTCCATTGTTTCCTGAAATAAATCCCAGACTTTATTCGGTACGGAATTTTGCTTGTGCCACTTGTTCTGCGTCCAGATAGGTCCACTCCCCTATTGCCAGTTCATTCAAGGCCAATGCACCAATCTGGGCACGATGCAGCTGCTCCACTTTATTGCCAACAGCTGCCAGCATACGTTTCACCTGATGATAAACCCCTTGATGAATCGTCATTTGCAGACGATTTTCATCCAGACGGACAATATCTGTAGCAGCAAAGGTGCCTTTTTCATTTCTCAATTCCACACCCTGTTCAAGCTGTTGAATCTGCTCATCTGTTACGGGATCGGCAGTAGTCATCTGATAGACTTTCGCCACATGTTTCTTAGGATGGGTCAACGCTTGTAAAAACTGACCATCATCCGTCAGCAATAACAGTCCGGTAGTGTCCTGATCGAGACGACCTACACATTGAATTCCACGGTTTAACAGGATTTCATCAAACAGATCAAATACACTGAAATGATGAGTAGCCTGATGTGAGCATTCATAATCTTGAGGCTTGTTGAGCGCGATATATACTTTTTCCCGATAGCGATACTCATGACCATAGACGCTAAAAGTCAGATCTTGCAGATTCAGCTTATGCTTGGGGTTATCGATGAGTTCGCCCTGAATCGAAACAGCACCATTTTTAATCAGTTGCTGACAATGTTTTCGTGAACCGAAACCTTGTGATTGCAACATTTTTTCCAATAGCATCTGTCTGAACCTGTTTATCGAAAGATAGGCGCATTCTATACTGAAAACTAACCAGATTCATTTCTTGTAGAGCATTCTCCCTTTAAATGGCTAAAAAGCCTATAATCCTGTGACTTTTCATTTTTTTATCTCCTCATGTCCCAACTTGATCTGAATCTGCTTGTTCTTCTGGTTCTACTGGCTTGCGGTATTTTTAGTCATAATACTGCTGTGACCATTGCTGCGGCCGTGTTGATCGTATTAAAAATCACGCCTCTCAATGAACTCTTACCTTATGTACAGCAATATGGCCTAAATATCGGGATTATTATTTTAACCATTGGCGTATTGACTCCGATTGCTAGCGGGAAAATTCCTGGTGACAGTATTCTTAAATCATTTCTGAGCTGGAAATCTTTACTGGCAATTGCAATCGGTCTATTCGTTGCCTGGCTTGGTGGACGTGGGGTGAAACTGATGTCGAGTCAGCCTGATGTCGTTGCAGGTCTATTAATTGGTACAGTCGCAGGTGTCGCGGTACTTCGTGGTGTTCCTGTCGGGCCATTAATTGCGGCCGGGATTTTATCGTTATTGATTGGAACGCAATAAGCCTTTAACCATGATTGTGCAATATTCTTAAAAATTAACATTCTAAAATTATGAACTGCAAAGTATTAAATCACATGATCAGCGACATGGATGTCGCTCGTTGGATTGAGGTACAGGATGTACCTTCAATCCAACAAAAGATTTTTGTTACTTTTGATCTCTCAAAAGTAAAAGCTCACGTTAAATACTAAAATTTAAAAACTCAAATTTTATTCCACAAACAGCAAAGCCAAACGTACCTGATCATAACCCATACGCGGACTGGTCAGTTCCACGATCGGACGTAATTTAATACTGCCGTCATCATTGAAATGATCTGAGTTTTGACGTTTAGTCAGACGCTTATAAATCTTGCGGACTTGTTCAACAACTTCCTCACCCGGATGAGCTACTGAGATATCCAGCCCTTGCTCTTTATGCAAACGTCCTAAATGATTAATAATAGTGGCAGGTGTCAAGCCACGTTCAGTGGCAATATCGGAAATCTCATAACCTTCTTCAAACAATTCACGGGTTTCATCCAAGGTTGCAGTCGCGTAGTTTTGCTTGCCACCATTTTTGGCAATTTTCTTCTCATTACGCTGGATCTCGACTTCATTCAAAGTGCCACCACAATGACGGATAAAGGCCTTATGCTGTACAGTCAAATCCACGTTTTCAAAATTCGCTTCTGCTTCATCTGACAGTTCCTGAAAACGGCGATCAGCCTTAATGGCAAGACTATCCAGTTCCAGAGCCTGTTCATTAAAGCCTTTCAAGCGTAGACCATTTAAGCTTTTTAAACGGGATAATGCTACATAGCCCTGACCTTTTTCAAAGGTATGGCTCAGGTCAATCTCAGCAGCTTCTAGTGTCATGCCTTGAGACTTATGGATGGTGATTGCCCAAGCCAGACGTAGTGGAATCTGCTGGAAACTGGCAATGGTTTTACCGGCTTCATTATCCACCGACCAGGTTTCAGGCTCTACAATTAATGTAGTTCCATCTGTCAGTTTGACCTTTGGCAGAACACCATGCTCATCATCATCTTCAAAGCCGATCACTTCACCTAAGC
This sequence comes from Acinetobacter sp. YH16038, assembly GCF_013417275.1. NCBI lineage: Bacteria > Pseudomonadati > Pseudomonadota > Gammaproteobacteria > Moraxellales > Moraxellaceae > Acinetobacter > Acinetobacter sp. YH16038. The sequence goes on from NZ_VPEG01000005.1 coordinate 103,927, forward strand.
TGCCGTTGATATAGCCCATATCGAAATTATTTTTCACGAACATGACTTTGGCATGTTTTTTCAGGGTTAAGGCTTCGGGTGCACGGACTGAAGACTTCAAGGTTTCTATCAGTTTTTCATTACCATCACATTGCGCATCAAACTGGCGGGGATCCTGATCAATTTCATTCAGATGTTTAAAGTTAATGCTGTCGACATCCATATTGTGGGTATAGAGACGTGTATAAGTATCGCCAATATCCTGCTGACGTGTGGCCTGTAGTGCTGAACGATGTTCAGGTGAAATGGCCTGCGCACGAATGGCATTCAGAATATCATTCAGGTAGTCATTACCCTGACGATGCTGCTCGGTCAGATAACAAACCCGAAACTTGGCTTCAACCCAGGCATCCGACATAAAACAGAATTTATCGCGGTTACGTTCATCATTTTTTCCAACAGGCGGTAACTGGAAAAAGTCCCCTGCGACAATGACCTGAATCCCACCGAAAGCTTCATCACTTTCCTTAAAATATTTCAGCACCTGATTGACCAGATTGAGCTGCTTGGCATGCAGCATAGAAATTTCATCAATGATCAGGACTTGCGCATTTTCCAAGTGTTCTTTCAGGTATTTGCGCTCTTTCATCCGCTTCAGGTCTTCTTCAGACAAAAAGTCTTTGATCCCAATTCCTGCCCAGGTATGTATGGTCATGCCATTCATATGCGTTGCTGCAATACCAGTCGACGCAGTAATGGCGACCGACACCTTACGGGCTTTCAGATAATTGATATATTGATTGAGCGTATAAGTTTTCCCTGCACCCGCAGAACCGGTTAAAAAGACATTTTCCCCTGCTTTTAAGAGCTTAAGTGCAGTTTCCTGTTTCATAAAAGAGATACCGTAAAAGAACGGCTATAGCCTAACGATTTTTGCCGGAAAAGTTAAGCTTCACAGACAGAAAAGCACTGAATCAGGTCAAGCCTGCAGGTTTAACCAGTTAATAAAATGCTGGGCAATATTGATATATTCAACTTCCGCTTTTTGATTATTTGGATACTCAAGCTGGTCAAAGATGACTTGGTCATTTTGCAACTGACAGCCTAAAATCAGAGGTAATTTGATTGCAGGATGTGACATGCGAAAGGCCACATATTCACCTTCGACTATACGCTGTGCATAACTTGCAGCCAGACAGTTCCGGAATATTCTGGCCTCTTCAATAATCCGCTCTAGTGTTTTCAACTCCTCAAAACGCCAATTAAAATACAGTAGAAAATGTGCCTGTGTGAGTGGCCTCCAGCTGACTAAAGCAAAGTCTTTTTTGAACTTGGCAATAATCTCTTGCTTCTGAATCTGTTCATGCCAGGCAACTGCCTGCGTAAATAAACTGGTCCAGCTTAAATTCTTAGGCACTTCCGTTTGAGTAGAAAAATACTCCGGCAGATAATCACGGATATAACCATCAAAACAGGATTCCCGTACATGCCGGGCATGCAAGTAAAAACGCTTCCTGAACTCTACAAATGGAATCTGGTTACGTTGTAGTACATTATAAAAATCGCGGTCTTGCTGAGTTTGGGGCCGAATATAAGCCAGCACATCCTCAGGTAAATCACGGGTAATCTTATACAGATGCTGCATATAAGCCTGCATGACCCGACTTAAATTGGCATACACCCTTTTAGTCATCTGATCATCCATTGCCACTACATCCCGCAATAATCCGATCCATTCATCCAGATATAAAATCGATGGAGTAATCGCAATACGATGATCCTCAATAGCCTGACGCGTCCCTTTGAGAACAACTGTTCGATTCAGCTCATGCTCAAACCAGCAATGCTGAAGAGCATATTGATGAACATCATCAATAAACAGACGTGCTGCGATATATTGAAAATATTGCAAGGTAGCTAAAACAATCTGCGGATGAACATGATGCGTATCGATAAAGCTTAAAGCTGTTGCCGCCACCCGCACACTGCTATGTTGAATATTGCTGCTCAGCCAATCCAAGATTTCCGCAGGCTGTTTAAATAACCAGTTCACTACCCGATGACAGTCAAATAAAGGAAGTTTGGCGACTTTTTTCTGCCATAAATAAGGATTATTTTCCAGAAAATTGCGTTTGGATAGCAGATCACTCCGATGCCAGCTATCACGATTCATCAGCCGGACAAAGCCCAGTAGATGACTTTGCTCTTCGGCATGCCGATACAGCAAACGGATATCGTCAATATGGTCATTCAGTTCATGCAGATTGAACCGGTTTTCAAAGGATAAAGAGATAATCCGGTAGGTCGCTGGGTGCAGAAACTCAGGCGCACTGAAACAGAATGCATCCAGACTGTCCATCACTGACTGAATCGATAGAAACTCATCTGGCTGCAAATATTGCAAGGAAAAGATTTGCTGTAGCTGTTTTAAAACATGCGCCGGAATCTCATGTCCACTTTGAAGACAATTACTGATACAAGGCTGAGTATAAACTTCGGCTTTAATCATAAAGGAGTCGATGATTTCAGCCTGCACAAGCGACATCTGTTTTAAGCAATTAGCAACTCGGTCAGGCGCATTAACCCATATATAGACTTGATCAATAATAAGTTGACGGAGCTGTTTGGCTTTATCACGTAAAAACAGGGAATGCTGGGGCTTTAAATCGCCAGTCAGAAAGTAAATATCCTGAAAGAAAAACTCTTCCAAAGCCTCTGCTTTAGCCAGCCTGGAATCAATCTGCATTTCTGCTAAGGCATGGGGACTTTCCAGATTTAAATCTTGAGGTGTATATAGCTGTATATTTAATAAGCCATTAAGCAGATCAATTCGATGCTCATCCTGATGAATCCTGAACAAATTCTGGGCATTCACATGACCAATAAGCGCCATTTGATCCAGATACAGCTGATTTAACTCAGGAAAAATAATGAGGCATTGTTCAGCGAGCTGTCTGAATGGCAGTAACAAACCCTCCTGTTCCATATTTCCCCCTTCGTTTTAACCCTATTGAGTTACAGACCTACTGAATTTCAATCCTTTAAAATCGCTTTTTCCTTTCTATTACAGAAATTGAAGCATGGTGATTTTTTAGACGATTCGATCTCAATGTAAAGCAAAGCAGGAATGATGAAAAGACCTAGACTCCATCTTGCCGACGTCTGTCAGCCAACAGTTCTAGCCCCTGGTAGATCTTGTGTTGTAAATACTCACGAAAATCAATCAGATCATTCTCGTGCTGCACATGATGAATTGGCTGCCGCGGCATAAACTGAAAATAAAAAGGCAAGCGTTTGGGAAACAGATTTTTAGGTAAGGAAGGAATCACGTCACCATGACGTAATAATTTATTGAGTTGGGGAATTTTTAATAATTTTTGAAAATACTTATGTTGAATGATCTTATTGGCATCAAATCCAATCTCATAGATTTCATCACCGCCGAGTGCAGCAAAAGGGACTATATCGTATTGAAACTCTTGAGCCAGCTTAAGGAAGCCATAACGCTCTTTCCAAATCAGCTGATACTGCTCACCTTCCCGTTTCAGCACTTCACGGCCACCCCCCGGAAAGACCAGAATCGAGTAGCCTTGCTGCATGGCCGAGCGGACATAGTCCTGTATGCCATCAATAGCACCAAATTTCTTCACTGCTTCACGCCATAGCGGCACATAAAAATGGCTATGATCAGCAATACTGATCACAGCCACTTGATGTTCATTGTACAGGTAATCAATCAGCATTGGCGCATCAAAGATGCCATACATGGAATGATTACCGACATACATTGCAGGTCGACTGGCATCAATATTTTCAGCCCCTAAAAAAGTAGGCGTGAAATACAGTTTGGATAAGGCACTTAAGCGCCTGATCCATGCTGCGTCATGCTTGACCTGCAAAATATACTCCCGGCTTACGCCACGCGTTTTTGTACCAGGATTGAACCCACTGAATAGCCTGCACCAAATGAACACAGTACGCCATATTCGCCGTCTTCAACTTCATTTGCAGTACGATGTAAGGCAATAATGACACCTGCGGAAGAAGTATTGGCAAACTCATTCAGAATGATAGGTACCAGACCTGGTTTGGCATTTTCTTTACCCACTACCAGTTTCAGAATCAATTCATTCATGCTGGCATTGGCTTGGTGCAACCAGAAGCGTTTTACATCTGTAGGTGCAATATGATTTTTCTCAAGTTGAGCAGTAATCATCTTGGCAACCAGTGGACACACTTCTTTAAATACCTTACGACCGTCCTGACGGAAACGTTTGTCGTCAATATCTGCATTTTCAGACGTATTCAGGAAACCGAAGTTATTGCGGATATTGTTTGAGAACTGGGTAAATAATGATGTATCCAGAATCTCGAAACCGGTTTTAGTTTCAGTATCTTCAATGATCGATGCAGTTGCGACATCACCAAAAATAAAGTGACAGTCACGTGAACGGAAATCGGTATGTGCAGAGGTAATTTCGACATTTACCAGCAATACACGACGTGCACCTGCTTTGATGGCATCGGCAGCCTGTTTTAAACCAAAAGTTGCTGCTGAACATGCGACGTTCATGTCATACGCATAACCTTGAATACCCAGAGCAGTCTGGATTTCAATCGCAACCGCAGGATAAGCACGTTGCAGATTTGAACATGACAGGATCACAACATCGATATCTTCAGCAGTGACACCAGCATTTTCCATCGCCTGTTTTGCTGCGATCACGCCCCATTCTGCCTGAAGGGAAATTTCATCATCTGAACGTTCACGTAGATTTGGACGTAAACGTTTTGGATCGAGGATGCCAGTTTTTTCTGACACATAACGGCGTTGTACGCCTGACGCTTTTTCAATAAATTCTGCGCTAGAACCACGACGCGCATCTAATTCGCCTACAGCGATTTTATCTGCATTTTCGTGATTATACAGTTCCACATAAGCATTTAAACTTTCAACTAACTCTTCATTGGTAATGACATCTTCCGGATGGAACAAGCCAGTACCCGTAATACGGATGCCCATGTAAAACTCCTTCTCAAAATGACCTATATCTTAACTGATTCCAAGACGTTCCCATACTTTTTGCAGGCGAGTTGGAGAAATGGGTGTTTTCGTTTTCATCGGTTGAGAAAACAATGAGATCCTTAACTCCTCAACCATAAAATACAATTCTTTAAGGCGAGCGTCATTTTTAAACTTAAATAATTTTTCCATCCACGGATCAATTTGGTCAATGGCGGAATCATCCCTCTGTAGGTTATTTGGCAAGCGCTCTAAACGCAAGATCAGGGCTTTCAAATAACGTGGAAATTCTGACCATACGTCGGAAGGTTTCCGATAAACGAAGTCAGAAAGACTCATCAAATCAAGCTGATCCTCAATATCATCAATATTTTTTCCAAATATAGATGGGTCTAAAACCAGTAATTTACGACGAATTTCCTGCCACTGGATATAAATATCCGTGATTTCTTTCAGTGCAGTCTGGCCATGAGTCAGGAAAGATTTTTTTACATCCTCTACCAACTTTTGGAACTCTTGCATATTGACAGGCAGCTCATTAATTGACAGGTGGAGTGTGGCATAAACTAACATTTGCTCCAGTTGGGCCTTATCGCCAAGCGGTGAATATGCCAGTGCCAGCGGTTTGGAAATCTGTTTTTTCAGCTGACGCACCAGATCTCCGAGCTGCATATGCACCAGCCGAATGATCCCTTCACGATGCTGTTTGACGGCTTCAGCCTGATCATTAAAGGTCTGAATCACGACACCAGATTCATCTTTCTGTTCCAGTGCAGCGAAGTCTTTGGTAGGAACCAGTGCCTGATATTGCTTAACGACTACACCCGTCACTTTCTGCGATGCTTCAAAGACAAAGTTTTCAGGGAAGGTTTTAAATTCACCTTTTAACTGTTTCACCGGGCTATGAGTTTCAGTACGGCAACGGGCTTTTAGCTCGGCCAGATCACGGCCTTGTTCAATCACGTGACCTTTTTCATCTATCACCTTGATCAAAGGCAAGAGATATTGCTCAACCCGATCCAGACTAAAATCTTTTTCTGTAATCTGCTCGCCACGCAACTGGAAAGCCAGAAAACTGAAAATATGCTCACGTAAATTTACCGCATCAATACGGGCTGCTAGCTTTTTCGCAGTATCTGGAATCGGCACCAGACTACGGCGTTTATCTTTAGGCAAAGTCTTTAATAAAGCTTCGATCAGTTCCAGACGCCAGCCTGGAACCCCCCATGACCAGATATTTTCATCGACCTGCGGCAAAGCCTGCAGCGGGATTTTAACCGTTGCACCATCTTCATCATGACTTGGGTCAAAACGGTAACTGGTCGCCAGGCGCAATTCACCATTACGTAAATAATCCGGAAATTGTTGTGTGGTCGGACGATCATTCAGCCACAGCGCATCATCATCAATAAACAGATAACGTGGATCATGTGGCTCTACCGTGGCACGCCAGTCTTCAAAACTACGGCGACTCGCCACTTCTGGCGGCACTTTGGAGGCATAAAACTGGTAAATGGTTTCTTCATCCACGACCAAGTCACGACGGCGTAGCTTGTCTTCTACCCGTTCCACTTCTTCCAGTTTCAGCAAATTATGCTTCAGGAATGGGGGATTAATACCGAGATTTCCAGTAGTCAGTGCATCACGCAGGAAGATTTCATGTGCAGCTGGCTGATCCACTTTCTCATAATTGACCGGACGTTTCGGCTCGATGATCAGACCGAATAACGAAATCTGATCATAGGCATTGACTACACCCGCTTTTTTCGACCAGTGCGGTTCGAAATAATGATGTTTCAGCAAGTCACGCGCAGCCAGCAGAATCCATTCCGGCTCAATTTTCGCTAGAGTCCGTAAATACACCTGCGAGGTTTCAACCATTTCAAAAGCCATCACCCATGGGGTATTGGTTTTGTGCAGCGTTGATGCCGGGAAAATTCGTGCTTTCTGCTGACGAACTGCCATAAACACATTACGTTCATCAGTCTTGTTGGCAATAAAAGACAGTAAGCCAGTCAATAAAGCGCGATGCAGATTTTCATAACTGGCTTTCTTTTCATTAAAGGACAGTTTTAAGCCTTTAGCCAGGTCCACCAGCTGCTCATGAGTTTTCTTCCATTCACGCAGACGTAACCAGCTCAGGAAATGATTCCGTGCAAAAGTACGGCGTTTGTTTTCGCTCATACTTTCACGGTTGTTATGCAGGGTATCCCAGAGCTTGATATAAAACAGGAAATCTGAATCTGCTTCACGGAATAAGGCATGTTTTTGATCGGCCTGCATCTGCTTATCCGCAGGACGTTCACGTGGGTCTTGTACTGCCAGAGCTGCAACAATCACCAAAGCCTCATTCAGCGCACCAAAATGGGCTCCACCAAGAATCATTCGCGCCAGACGTGGATCAATTGGCATTTTTGCCATTTGCTGACCAATCTTGGTTAATCCCCCTTGTGTTCCCCCTTTCTTAAAGGGGGAAGAAGTTGCCGACTGCTTTTCGTCGGCAACTTTAGGGGGATTTTTCTCCGTCATCGCCCCAAGCTCAATCAAGAGCTTGCGACCATCATTCACCAGACGGTGATCTGGTGGCTCAATGAAATCAAAATCTTCCAGTGAACCTAGGCCCAGACTTTGCATCTGTAAAATAACAGATGCCAGATTGGTCCGTTTAATCTCAGGTTCGGTAAATTCAGGACGACTTAAAAAGTCTTCTTCACTATACAGACGAACACAGACACCTGGCGCAATACGACCACAACGACCTTTACGCTGATTGGCAGCAGCTTGAGAAACCGCTTCGATGGGTAAACGCTGCACCCGTGAACGATAGTTATAACGGGAAATACGGGCAAAACCGCTATCAATCACATAACGGATATTCGGTACAGTCAGTGCAGTTTCTGCTACGTTGGTGGCGATAATAATCCGTCGACCACCACCCGATGGATTAAAGATTTTTTGCTGTTCTGCTAATGCTAATCGTGCGTAGAGTGGTAACACTTCAGTATGGCGTGGACCATGCTTGATCAAGGTTTCCTGCAGTTCACGAATTTCCTGTTCGGTACTGGCAAAAATCAGAATATCAGCATGTTCTGGATGCCCCTTTTCCTGTGCATCCTGAAAACATTCTTCTACTGCTGCAACCACTGCGCGTGGCAGATTTTCTTCAAAATCATCAAACTCGTCGTCATCACTGCCGACAATGCTCATTTCAGAAATTGGACGATAACGCACTTCTACCGGATAGCTACGCCCTTCCACTTCATAGATCGGTGCGCCATTAAAGTAGTTACTAAAACGGTTTACGTCCAGCGTTGCCGAGGTAATGATCACTTTTAAATCTTTACGACGCGGCAACAGTTGCTTGAGATAACCCATGATGAAATCGATATTCAGCGAGCGTTCATGCGCTTCATCGATAATAATGGTGTCGTATTTGGTCAGGAACCGGTCATTGGCCAACTCTGCCAATAAAATACCATCCGTCATCAAACGGACGATCGAATCCTGTGAGCCCTGTTCATTAAAACGGACTTTAAAGGAAATTGATTCACCCAGTTTCTCGCCAACTTCTTCTGCAATACGCTGTGAGACGCTACGCGCAGCCAGACGACGTGGCTGGGTATGGCCAATCAGACCAGTCAGGCCTCGACCTGCCAGCATGGCGATTTGTGGTAATTGCGTAGTTTTACCGGAACCGGTTTCACCAGCCACAATAATGACCTGATGTTGCTGGATCGCTTCAATCAGCTTGTCTGCATACTGGGTAACAGGCAGATCCTGATTCAGCTTGATATTGGGAATGCGTTCGATACGCTGCATGACTTTGGCATGCGATTTTTCAAATAATTCTTGATATTGCTTTTGGTTGGCATCTTTACCTTTTTGGAGTCGATTTAAACGATGACGGTCACGCGCCATAACGAGCTGATCTACATTTAAAGGACTCTGCACTGAGAAAACACCTGATATAAAAAAAGACAATAGGCAGCTATTTTACGCTGTATTGCCCCTAAGCGAAAGAACGGCCATTTTGAATATTTTTATAATTTTTTAATTTTTGCCCTTGAATTTTACTGCTTGCGGCATCATGTCTGAAGAGGCATTAAATCGGGGTGAGTCTTGTCATGATGTATTCACCATTCTACGGTTGAATCATTTATATCAAGAGCAATGCTGTTTGTGCTGATGGTGTTTTATTTTTAGCTTAATTCGGTTTTTCCGATGTATGTTATGTAAAAATACTGTTTCAGCAAGAAAAATAATTTCTGTACCCTATTGGAAATTAAATACAAACCTCAATCATGGAGACAATGATGAGCTTAATTAATACTGAAGTTAAACCGTTCAAAACAACTGCGTTCCAAAATGGTAAATTCATCGAAGTAACAGAAGCTGACCTTAAAGGTAAATGGTCTGTAGTATTCTTCTACCCAGCTGACTTCACTTTTGTTTGCCCAACTGAACTTGGCGACCTTGCTGACAACTACGAAGAATTCAAAAAATTAGGCGTTGAAATCTACTCAGTTTCTACTGACACTCACTTCACTCACAAAGCTTGGCACGATTCTTCTGAAGAAATCAAAAAAATCCAATACGTAATGGTTGGCGATCCTACTTGGACTCTTGCTAAAAACTTCGACGTATTAATCGAAGCTGACGGCCTTGCTGACCGTGGTACTTTCGTGATCGATCCAGAAGGTAAAATCCAAATCGTTGAAATCAACGCTGGCGGTATCGGTCGTGACGCTCAAGAACTTCTTCGTAAAGTTAAAGCAGCTCAATACGTACACGCTCACCCAGGCGAAGTTTGCCCAGCTAAATGGAAAGAAGGCGACGCAACTCTTGCTCCTTCAATCGACCTAGTTGGTAAAATCTAATCTGCATTAGATTGAACTGATTCAAAAAAACCACGCTTTTAGCGTGGTTTTTTATTTGAACGTTTATTTGATTGCTCTATTGGCCAAACGTTTTATTTTCCCTTTTCTTGTATCTAAAGCCATCCTATTAAATCTTTATTTTTCACTTTAAAGATCATATAAAAATCAGGCATGCATATTGCATCCTCTTCATAACAATCCCCTACTTATGCTTACAATTCAGTTATACATCTTCAATGTCAGTTGGCATAAGTTCAAGACATAAGATAATAATATTCAGTGGAGGAAAACGTATGCAAAAACTGCTAACCGTGATCTCATGGGCTTATAGTCCTTCTAGCCGCCACCTGAAAATCATTTATAGCAATGGCGATATAGAACTCTACCATCCTGTTCCCGAATTTGTTTATGACAACCTGTTAAGACGACAAGATAAAATGGCCTTTGTACAGAAATATCTTGAATACAACTTACATTTCGACCGAGTTTGCCTGTTTTAATTTAACTAATTTCTGCTTAACGATAAGTCACCATGAGTAAGCCAGCTCCAATCGGCAACGTACTCATGATAAAACGTGAATCCTGCTGGATCAGCTGAATAAATTCTTCTACTTCCGCAGCATGTGAAATCACATTATCCACCAGCAATACTCCACCTTTTGGCTTGAGCAATCGGGCCAAATGGGTCCAATAATCCACATAAGCATCACGTTCTGCATCTAACAATATAAAATCAAATACGTCCTGCTCAGCATGCAGATAATGCAAGGCATCTGTCACTTTAAAATCAATCAAATCCTTCAAGCCTAGCTGACTTGCATACTGCTCGGCCTGCGCAACTCTTTCTGCATCTATTTCTAATGTTGTAATCGTCGCTTGAGTCTGCCGGGCAGCTTCGGCCAGCCATAAAGTGGAATAGCCTGTAGAAGTCCCAATTTCCAGAATACGTTTGGACTGCTGGGCACGAATGAGTAATGATAAAAATCGGCCTGATTCAGGCTCAATATTTCGATAACGTTGCAGACGTTCAGTTTGTTGAAGATCATGCGCATGAAAGGTCTTATACAGTTCCTGCATAAAACTTTCAAAATGTTGTAATGGATTCATTGCTCTTCCCTGAGATTATATAAATAAATTTTTTATGGATTGATTAAAGTGCCTGAACCAATTTAAAGCGTTCTACTTCACGATCATCACTGGTACTAATACTTTCCGTAAACATGAATAGCGGTCGAACCCAAATCGAATAGTCACCATAAAGACATTGATAAACCACCAGCTTTTCCTCCGTTTCACTATGTGTTGCCACATGCAGGACCTGATAAAGTTTACCCTTATAATGTTGATAAATACCGCGTTGTAATTTCATCGTTCAACTCTCAAATGCAGAATTCCAATCTTAACTGAAAAAGACCAATCACACTTTAAACTACTTGAAAATTCATGCTAAGCACCCATATATAAGCTTGAAATGAATCATGAATTTTTCAATACATTTGCAAAACCGATCAAATTTATAAAAACAAACTATTTTATCTATTTATCGATTTAGCTTAGTATCTACTTATCGAATGAATTCTTACTCCTTTGGAGACGTTAGCAATGTTAGATCAAAATACTTCAGCTCAATTAAAAACACTACTTGAACGTTTGGAAGGCCCGATTGAATTAGTGGCAACTCTGGATGGCTCTGACAAATCAGCCAAAATCAAAGAACTGGTTGAGGAAATCGCGCAACTTTCTGATCTAGTGACTGCCCGTTTTGACGGTACCAACAAACGTGCACCAAGCTTTGGTGTGGCAAAAGCCGGTGAACAGCCTCGTGTGTTCTTTGCAGGCTTGCCGATGGGCCATGAGTTTACTTCTTTGATTCTGGCATTGTTGCAAACTTCAGGCTATGCACCAAAAGTCTCTGCCGAAGTTCTGGAATCAATTAAAGGCTTAGGGATCAAATCTGACTTTGATGTATTTGTCTCACTCAGCTGTCATAACTGTCCAGACGTGGTTCAGGCGTTAAACCTGATTGCTATCTATAACCCGGGTACGACTGCAACCATGATTGATGGTGCTTTCTTCCAGGATGAAGTGGAAGAACGCAAAATCATGGCCGTACCGATGGTGTTCCAGGACAATGAACATATCGGTCAGGGCCGTATGACACTGGAAGAAATCATTGCAAAACTGGATACCAATGCCGCAGCCAAAGATGCTGAAAAACTGAATGCCAAAGATGCATTTGATGTCCTAGTGATTGGTGGTGGACCTGCAGGGAATACTGCAGCGATCTATGCAGCACGTAAAGGCATCAAAACTGGCATCGTGGCTGAACGCATGGGCGGTCAGGTGATGGATACCATGGACATTGAAAACTATACGTCAGTGCAAAAAACCCAAGGTCCGAAATTTGCTGCTGAGATGGAAGCACACGTTCGTGAATACGGTGTTGACATCATGAACCTGCAACGCGTTTCTGACATCAAAGGTGCAGATAGCACAGCCAATGGTCTGGTAGAAGTGACTTTAGAAAATGGTGCCAAACTTGAATCTAAAACAGTCATTCTGTCTACCGGTGCACGCTGGAGAGAGATGAATGTTCCAGGTGAACAGGAATACAAAACTCGTGGCGTGGCTTACTGCCCACACTGTGATGGTCCTTTGTTCAAAGGCAAACGTGTGGCAGTGATTGGTGGCGGTAACTCGGGTGTAGAAGCTGCGATCGACCTTGCGGGTATTGTTGAGCATGTAACGCTGGTTGAATTTGATACCAAACTTCGTGCAGACCAGGTATTGCAGGACAAACTGAATAGCTTGCCAAACACCACTGTGATCAAAAATGCGCTTTCTACCGAAGTGATCGGTGATGGTTCACAAGTCACAGCGTTGAAATACAAAGACCGTGCAACTGATGAAGAGCATACTGTTGAGTTGGCTGGGATCTTCGTTCAGATCGGTTTGTTGCCAAACACTGACTTCCTGAAAGGAACCGATGTTGAATTAACCAACCGTGGTGAGATTGTGATTAACGAGCGCAACGAAACCAATGTCAAAGGTGTGTTTGCTGCAGGTGACTGTACCACTGTTCCTTACAAACAGATCATCATCGCGACTGGTGAAGGTGCCAAAGCATCATTATCTGCCTTCGACTACATCATCCGTTCTGGTCAGTAATCCTTAAAATTCATGAATTAAAAAAGCTCGCGTAATGCGGGCTTTTTTATATCTTAAAGCTGATTTATTCCTGTAAGAGTTTAGCAGCCAGTTTTTCAATATTTCCCATTTCAGGATGTACAGCAGCGACATTGGCTAAAATCGTCACTGCCTTTTTCTTGTTTAAATCAATCATCAAAATAGCAGAATGCCCTGCGGTATTCCCACCATGCCAGATGATTTTAGTGCCATTGTCCTGTTCTCGCACAAACCAGCCCAATCCCAATTGGTAGCTACCTGCTTTTTCTGTGGTTGCTTGCTGAGTTAATTGTACTGCCGCATTTTTTGCATCGAACTGAGCTTGTGCAAATCTGGTTAAATCTGAAGCTGTAGAGAGTACGCCGCCTGCGGGTAAAAAGGTATCAAAGGTCCAAGTGGTGATTTCTTTTCCTTGAGCATTAAATGCAGGCACAAGTTGCTTAGCTGCTTGATCAAGCGAGGTATAGCTATGTTTCATCCCATACTTTTTAAATACATATTCATTAAGTAACTCAGCAAAATTCTTATTTTGCGATTGACTCAAGCTCTGCCCCAATAAAGCCACAGCCAGATTAGAATAATGTGGCACTTTTCCACTGTTATTTGCATGTTCAAGCTCTAAGGAATTTTTTAAATATTCTTTCAGTTTAGCTGCATCATATTCTTTATATGGATCATTATCATCATCTACTTCCAAATTACTCGGTAGTCGCGGCAGTCCAGACGTATGATTGGCTAAATCCTGAAAGCGAACCTGGATATTGTCCTTAAATGGAAAGGCATAATAAGGATTAATTTTGTCATCGAGTTTAATTTTATTTTGTGTCACCAGTTCAGCCAATATGGTTGATGTCATTACTTTGGTCAGAGAACCAATTGCAAAGACTTTATCCTTATTGGCCTTGGCCTGGATTTTGTCCTTATGCTTCTGTACCCCATAGTAATGGGTTTGGTCTTGATCTAATACCGCTATAGCCACTTGAGTCTGTTCTGGAAAAGTACGAGTAGCCTGATAAATTTTCTCTGCAATCGCTTTTGGATAGCCTTGAATAGCATTGACTGTCTTATTATTTGCTGCAGTAGATTCAATATAGGGTGTAAATAAAAGGCTGGAAATCTGTTGATCATTATTCAAACTCATGCTGAGTTTCAGACGATCTTTTTCAAAGTTGGCCTTATAGACTGCAATCTCTTTACCTTTAGACTCTATATACTCAATACTTTGGATTGTGCCTAGTTGCTGCTGCAAGTCTTTAGAGACTTTTTCAAACATATTTAAAGGAATTGCCTTTTTCGCTTCAGGTGAAAACTTTTCAAAAATTGCTGCATAATTTTGCGCATTAAAATCCTGCTGAAACTGGGCAATAACTTCCTTTTCAATATCCGATTGGGCATAAAGACTGCTCATACAGAGCAAGGATGATAAAAACAGTGATATTTTCTTCATAAGATCAGTATTGTTCCTTAAGTTTATAGTGCACTTTCATAAAAATTATTGAAATTAAACATTTTTATTGACTTAATACAGTGCAATGAATAGTTAAAAATAAGCAAAATATATTCCATATCATTCTTTTTTGTAGGGCAGATTAAGCCATATAAGTTCTTGCCCTGTCTATTTGCCATTTTATACTTGTTGCTCTTAAGCTTAACTAGTACTGGTTCAAAAATTGCTTATGAATTGATAGATAGCATAGTTAATTATTTCAGAGAATTTTCTTGAAATAATCTAACGATGTTATGTACTTAGCCAATTATTATTTGTTTTCCTCACTGAGACTTGGGTAACTTTTTGTTATATGACTTGTCAGCGTCTAATTGCATCATTAACATGAAATGCAGACCTGAAATAAAAGTCCGTGAAAGATAACAAAAAAAATATCAGAAATGTAATGGAGCTTAGCAATGTACTATCAATATCACTGTGCGTGCTGCGATAAAGTTGTGGAAGCTGGCCAAAAAGAATGTCATGCCTGTGGCTCACATAATATTCGTAGCCCTTATGGTTTTTGGATTTTATGTCTGGTGGCCTGTTTGGTTACTGCAATCGCATTCAAGGTAATGCATGTCTATATCCAGTCACAGCAGCAGGAAGTGCCAGCTCAGTCATCATTATTTGATGTGCTACAACAAGATAATAAACGTCAGCGCTAATTTTTTTATCCTCCAGCAAGACCTGACTTGGATCAGGTCTTTTTAATGCGTTTTTAACTTGAATATGAAACGCTGCCAGAATAGAAAATTTGAATTACAATAAGTCATCTTGCAGTGAGAGATGAAAATGGTTCAGTTAATTAAAAAAGGCGGCTTACGTGAACGTGCCAATCGCAGTCGCAGTTATCAAGGTTCGGAAAATACTGAGGCCACCCTTAAACCGAATCGTTATCAGTCTCCAGTGCAGAAACAGGATCATCCAGTTTCTGACGCTTCCGCTGCACAGCAGCTTTCTAACGAAAACTCCTCTGTCACTCCATCAAATTAAGATTTTTAGTTCATTAGAACTAGTGCGTCATACCATAACCAGACTGCAAAAATCAGGAATAATCCGCCTGAAATCATATCGATATAACTTCCTGATCGCTGGTAAGCCTCTTTAATTTTGGGGTGGGAGATTAATAGCATCAGTAAAGTAAAAGTAATAAATGTTTGCAGCGGAATAATCACTGCCAGTTGCGCTTTTAAATAATCAGAAGCTGATGAACTCAGTGCAAGTGAAAATACGCTACTGAAATAGATCAGAGTTTTAGGATTCGACAGATTAGTCAATAAACCCTGCATAAAATAACTTTTTGGTGCTTCTACCGTATTTAAATCATCTTGAGTTTGATGTCTGTTCCGAAAACTTTGCCATCCGCCTTTTAGCATGGCCCAGCCCATTTTGGCCAAAAATAACCCACCGATGACCATCAATACTTGCTGAATCCAGGGAAACTGATCGATCAGTACGGTAAAGCCAGCTAGCGTCAATATCACCCAAACCACGATCCCCGCTGAAATTCCGGCAATCACCTTTAAGGCATTCATACGTGTCGTAGAAGCAGCACTTTTTGCGATAAGTAAAATGTCAGGACCCGGGCTTAATTGAGCAACAAAATGCAGAAAACAGATGGTAAAGAGCAAGGACATTTAAAAAAGATCAAATGGTAAAAAAACTATTATAACTTTTGTTTAATGAAATTAGAAAGTTCCAATAAAAAAGCCGAATCATGAGATTCGGCTTGAAGTATTTATATTGAAAGCGTGATTTTATTTCTTGTTCACATCTTTCATTTCAATTTTCTTGGCTTCCGGGGTCACTTCACGAGCTTCACCATCAATAATGGTTGAATCGCCATGACCACCCTGCTGGTTCTGCATATCCTGCATTTGACGCATCATTTCAGCAAACGGGTTTTGACCTGCACCGCCACCGACATCGCCCATCATGCCACCCATCATTTTTTCCATCATGGCTTGCTGACGTTTCATCATCATTTTCATCATGGCTGCCTGGAAAGCACGTTGTACAGGTGGAATCAGCATTAATACCGCAAGCACATCACTAATTAAACCAGGAATCAGCAGAAAAAAGCCGGCTAAGATCTTAGGTAAATTATTCGATAATGCCGGATCTGCACTCATCTGTCCCATCTGCATTTGCTGCATTTGTGGCATTACACCGGCCGAATATTTCCGGATCAGGTTCATACCGATAAAGAAGGCCGCTACGAACCAGAAAAATACGTACCACATGCTCCCGACAAGGTCACCCACGCCAATCCATACAAATACTTCGAGGACTAAGCCGGCCAGGATAATAAGAAATAATTTCATGAAAATTAATCTAATCTCAGTAAAATAAATATTAGGATGCTGTAATCAACTGCTTCATCAGGATCAAGCTTTTTTGATACGCTTATGTAACAATATGGGCATTATTTTATTTTTAAAGTGCAGGCATGTCATTAATTATTGGGATTGATCCCGGTTCGCGTCTAACAGGTTACGGTATCATCCAAAAAGAAGGTTCAAAACTCACTTTTGTTGATGCAGGAACGATTAGAACTGAAACAGCGGAAATGCCTGAACGTTTAAAACGAATCTTTGCTGGTGTCGAACGGATTGTCAAATTTTACGGCCCGACCGAGGCTGCGGTGGAACAGGTGTTTATGGCACAAAATCCGGATTCTGCTCTCAAACTGGGTCAGGCACGTGGTGCCGCAGTGGCTGCCTTGGTGAATCTGGATCTGAAAGTTGCCGAATATACGGCACGGCAGATCAAACAGTCTGTTGTGGGCTATGGCGCTGCAGACAAAGAACAGGTTCAGATGATGGTTATGCGTATTTTGAACCTGACAATCAAACCGCAACAAGATGCTGCCGATGCACTTGCTGCTGCGATTTGTCATGCTCATGCTTCAGGCAGCATGAGTAAAATGGCCGTATTGAATGCCTTAGGCGGTATGGCACGCGGACGCAGCCGGGTCAGCACCCGTCGTCGTTAGTCTTCAGTTAATACTTTAAAATCCTGAAAATCAGCGTCCTGAAGAGTCAATTTCTGCTGATGAATTGCAGTGACTTCTGCACGTTGTGGTCCAGTTCTGCTGAGCTGGATCATTTCCCGAACAATCGCTTCCTTCCCCATAATGATAGCCTCAACTTCGCCTGTTTCCAGATTACGTACAAAACCCTTTAAACCTAATTGAATTGCTTGTTGTTCAAACCAGCGACGGTAGCCCACGCCCTGCACTTTACCCTGAATGATTAAATGAATGGCCTGCATTTTTATTGTCCTTAGTGATTCACGACCTGGTAAATGGCATATTTCATATCTTGCGCCTGCAAGCCGCGTTCACCTTTTTTCGCCAGCAAATCGCCTGCAAGTGCGTGCAAAGTTACGATCTCATGTAAATGAATGGCATCTTTAAATTGGGCTTTCAAACTTGCGATCATGCCAGCAAGTACATCTCCCATTCCTCCGGTTCCCATACCGGCATTGCCTGCGGTACAGATGAAAAGAGCATCTTCTAAAATCAGGCTACCTGAACCTTTGAGCACCCATTGTCCCTGATATTTTTGCTGGAGCTGTTGAATTGCCTGATTACGATCTGCTTCGACTTCTGATGCTTTCATTTCTAACAAAGTAGCCGCTTCACCCGGATGTGGTGTTGCATAAGTATGGGCATTCAACTTTTGTTGTGATTTTGCCAGAAACCACAAAGCGTCTGCATCGAGAACTGTCTCCAGTTCTGATTGCTGAATCAGGTCAAACCAGTATTTATATTGCTGTTCAGCGCAAGTATCTCGTCCTAACCCCATACCAAAACAGACAGCATCCACATGACGAACTAAAGCTTGGCGTTGCTCAGCATCTAGCGCATTAATATCACGCAGCATGATATTCGGAGCACGTGACAAAATGGCAGTATGATGTTTGGCATCACAAACCACAGTGACCTTACCTGCACCGGCAGCAAAGGCTGCCTCAGCTGCCATAATGACCGCACCGCCCATATCGGCATGCCCCCCAATTACGAGCACATGCCCATAACTGCCCTTATGTCCAAAAGCTTCACGTTTAGGCAGATGAATTTGAGTCGAGGAAATTTGAGCTATCGGCACAAGTTCAGCATCGGGAGGAATAACCGAGATGACCTCTACCTTGCCGGCATATTCTTTGCCTCGTCCGGTAAATAGTCCCGCCTTTAAACCTAAAACAGTAAAACTATGATCTGCCTTAATGGCAACCGGCAAAGACTGGCCTGTATTGGCATGCAGTCCGCTTGGAATATCCACTGCAATTTTAAGACCTTGCTGGGCATTAATGCTTTGAATAATCTGTTGCCAATTTTCATTTAGATCACGGTTCAAGCCGATCCCAAATAAGGCATCAATATAGACATCATATTGTTTCTGAAAATTAAAACCTGAATAAGTGGGTATACCGATTTGCTGAGTTTCCCGGATTGCTTGAGTCAGATCCTGTGATGAGCCAGGTTCTTCTGCATAAATATCTATTTCAAAACCGGCCTGTTTTAAATATTTACCTATCAGATAACCATCACCGGCATTATTACCCTGACCGCAACACACAGCGATTCGGGTCAATTGCTGTTGTTCCAACAAAGGGATGAGTCGCTGCGCAATCGACCATGCCACCTGTTGCATCAAACCATAAGAACTATTTTGCTTGCCAAACCAGCGCTGCTCCCATGCTTGTATATCGCGGCTATGATAAACTTGCTGCTGCATTTCTTATTTCCTGTTTCTGGTTTATGACAACACCCGATTCCCAAGCGCAAATCCAAGTTTATCAACAAGATCCCCATGAACTGAAAGCGTGGATCAAAGCGCAGGCACGAGAACTGGGTTTTTCTGATTGTGTCATTGCCCAACCGGATGCTCAAGCAGAATTAGTCCGCTTGCAGGAATATTTAGACCGCGGCTATCACGGTGATATGAAGTTTTTGGAAGAAAATCTGGAAAAACGTGCCGATCCCACACTGCTTATTCCCAATACCAAATCCGTGATCTGTGTACGAATGGATTATCTGGTCGATCTTCCAGAACCGCGTCTAGTGCCCTATGCACCAAATTCTGCGATTATTGCCCGTTATGCCCGTGGTCGTGACTATCATAAGACCATGCGCGGGCGCCTAAAAATGCTGGCTTCTAAAATTCGGGAAAAAGTCGGTGAATTTGAATCCCGCCCCTTTGCAGACTCTGCTCCTGTATTTGAAAAATCCCTGGCCGAAAGTGCGGGCATGGGCTGGACCGGTAAACATACTTTATTAATCCATAAAAAATCCGGGTCTTTCTTTGTTTTAGGTGAGCTGTTTAGCTCACTGGAACTGCCCTTTGATGAGCCTGCAAGCAAACATTGTGGTTCATGCACAGCCTGTATTGATATTTGTCCGACACAGGCTATTGTTGAACCGTATATGCTGGATGCACGTCGCTGTATTGCTTATTTAACCATTGAGTATAAAGGGATCATTCCAGAGGAGTTACGTCGAGGGATTGGTAACCGGGTCTTCGGTTGCGATGATTGTCAGTTGATTTGTCCGTGGAACAGCTTTGCTCAAAAAACTAATATTGAAGATTTTCACCCCCGACATGGACTGGATCAAGTGAGTTTACTGGATCTCTGGCAATGGGATGAAGCTACATTTTTAAGCTCAACTGAAGGCAGTCCATTACGCCGTACCGGCTATCAGAGCTTTATGCGCAATATTGCGATCGGCTTGGGTAATGCGCCTTTTGATCCACAGATTGTCCAGGCATTACAAGCTCAGCAGAATCAACATGATGAGATTGTACAAGTTCATATTGACTGGGCCATACAGGAACAACTGGCAAAATCCCGGTAATTTTCAATTTTTACTTCGGTTCACATTTTCTCGTCAAAGCCTTACACAGTTACTGTGCAAGCTATGGCATAAAGGAAAAAGAATAGAAATAAAGCCGGAGGTGGATATGCAAAAGTCATCTGATACACAACATCAAAATCAGGAACAGCTTGAAGAGTTGCAACATCAACACCAGAAGCAGCAACAACAGCAACAGCAGCAGTCACAACATGGCCCGCTTGACTCTCCAAAAAATAACCAGCACGAACAAGATGAACGTGTATTAAACAAGCAACATCGTAGTGATTTACAAAACCAGAATATTCACGGAAATCATCGTGAATAAACTCCGATCAAGAGTTCAACTACAAAGCTCACCTTGTGTGGGTTTTGTTTTTTCTATAAGGTCATATTTTGCTAATGAAGATGGCGATACTTTTACTTAAGATGGAGCCTGATAAATAAATATGAACAAGGATGGACAGATGAACAGTATTGATCCGATACGTAATGATTGGTCTCGTGCAGAAATTGAGGCCCTGTATCAACAACCTTTAATGGATTTGCTCTTTCAGGCTCAACAGGTTCATCGTCAATATTTTGATGCCAATGCCGTTCAGGTCAGTACCCTGCTCTCTATTAAAACCGGTAAATGCCCAGAAGATTGCAAATACTGTTCTCAGTCCGCACATTATGACTCCAAACTCGAAGCGGAAAAACGAATCGCAGTAGAAAAAGTAATTCAGGAAGCAAAAGAAGCTCTTGCCTCTGGCAGTTCACGTTTCTGTATGGGAGCAGCATGGCGTAATCCGCATGAACGTGATATGCCTTATGTATTGGACATGGTACGTGAAGTCAAAGCACTGGGACTCGAAACCTGTATGACTTTAGGCATGCTGAATGCCTCACAGGCAGAACGCCTGAAAGATGCAGGACTGGATTATTACAATCACAATCTGGATACGTCACGTGAATACTATTCACATATTATCAGTACTCGCAGTTTTGATGACCGATTGGATACACTGGATCATGTGCGTCAAGCGGGTTTAAAAGTGTGTAGTGGTGGCATTGTCGGCTTAGGTGAAAGTCGTAATGACCGGATCGGTTTATTGTTTGAGCTTTCTACCCTTCCAATTCATCCGGAATCTGTGCCTATCAATATGCTGGTGCCAATCGAAGGCACACCGATGGCAGATGTTGAAAAACTGGATGTGATTGAATGGATTCGAACTATTGCAGTGGCCCGCATTCTGATGCCAAAAAGTTATATTCGTCTTTCGGCAGGCCGTGAATCACTGACTGACTCAGATCAGGCATTGGCATTTATGGCAGGCGCCAACTCAATTTTCTCAGGCGAAAAACTTCTAACGACTCCAAATACAGCCAAAGGTCGTGACCAACAGCTCTTTGAAAAATTGGGACTGGTAGCAGAACAACCAAAGCCAAGCATCCGCGCATTGGCGACTGATGCAATGGCAAGTTAATTGAAATAATTCAAGATGCTGAAAAGTTATGCGCAGTAATTAAAATGCCATAACTGGCATTGAGATAATCACCGATCCGGATCTGGTCTGTTCCATTGGCATGATGTACGACCAGTTCCTGCGTCAGTGCATCAAAACTAAAAGAGTCATAACAGTCCTGATGCAGGCTTAACCAGTGTAAAGTGTCAGCCAGATTTTCATCTACAATATAGGTTTTGGCATGGAAATCTTTGCTCATTTAAGCCTTCTCATCATGTGGTACTGGTAATGATTTTAATGGATATGAGTTTAGATTAAATATAATGGATATAAAAAAGTGAGCATATCGCTCACTTTTTCTTGCAGTATTTTTTAATCTCTTTGGGTACCACATTTGCGGCATTCCCAATCTGCCCCAATTTCCTCCATTTGCTGGTATTCATAAATGTGCAAGCAGAATAGTTTTTTCAGTAGTTGAAGCATTATAAAACTCCCGTTTCATCATTTTTAAAATACGCTTCTTTAGGCACCCTTCCTGAGTGTCGATTTGTTGTTCTGGATAAAAACCACCTCTAACTTATAACCAGAATTTTTCAAAATGTAAAACCTATTTCATTCATTTTTTCAACTTTCCGATAAAGTTAAATTTCAATTGATTCATGCTTTTAATTAGCATCTGTGATCTATATCTCAAATACCACTTATTAAAGATTCTCTACTATAAAAAAAGCGAACCGAAGTTCGCTTTTTTGCTTTTATTTAGAAGAAACCAGCTGGCTTGGTTGAATAACTCACCAACAGGTTTTTGGTCTGCTGGTAATGATCCAGCATCATCTTGTGGTTTTCACGACCGATCCCAGATTTCTTGTAACCACCAAAGGCTGCATGGGCCGGATAGATATGATAGCAGTTGGTCCAGACACGACCCGCTTCAATGGCACGGCCAGCGCGATACGAGGTATGTGCCGAACGTGACCAGACACCAGCACCTAGGCCATAAATCGTATCGTTGGCAATCTTGATGGCATCATCAAAATCTTTAAAGGTGGTTACTGCCAGTACCGGCCCAAAAATTTCTTCCTGGAAGGTACGCATATTATTGGTGCCTTTAAAGATGGTCGGTTCAATGTAGAAGCCTTGCCCGACTTCCTGACGTACACCGCCACCAACAAGCACTTCTGCACCTTCGCCGCGACCTGTTGCAATACACCCCAGAATCTTGTCCTGCTGTTCCTGCGATGCCTGCGCACCAATCATGGTTTCAGTATCGAGTGGATGACCAGTTTTAATACGTTTAACCCGATCGATTGCCAGTTCCAGGAACTGATCAGCAATACTTTCCTGGACCAAAGCACGTGATGGACAGGTACAGATTTCCCCTTGGTTCAAGGCAAACATGGTGAAACCTTCCAGTGCTTTTTCCAGATAATCATCCTGCTGCGCCATGACATCTTCAAAGAAAATATTTGGTGATTTACCACCAAGTTCCAGTGTCACCGGAATAATATTTTCAGTGGCATATTGCATGATTTGCTGACCTACAGCAGTCGAACCAGTGAAGGCAATTTTGGCAATACGCGGATTCACAGCCAGTGGACGGCCGACTTCAACACCATAGCCATTCACGATGTTTAATACACCTTCAGGTAACAGGTCCTGAATCAGTTCAGCCAGTACCAGAATACTGACCGGGGTCTGCTCTGCCGGTTTCAGAACGATACAATTGCCTGCGGCCAAAGCCGGTGCCAATTTCCATGCTGCCATCAAGATCGGGAAGTTCCATGGAATGATCTGACCAACCACACCTAAAGGCTCATGGAAATGGTAGGCAATGGTATCTTCATCAATCTCAGAAATGCCGCCTTCTTGCGCACGGATACAGCCGGCGAAATAGCGGAAGTGATCAATCGCTAAAGGAATATCAGCAGCCAGGGTTTCACGGATTGGCTTGCCATTGTCCCAGGTTTCAGCCACCGCCAGCAGTTCCAGATTGGCTTCGAGACGATCAGCAATTTTGAGCAGAATGTTAGAGCGAGTCGTTGGAGATGATTTATTCCATTGTGCTTTAGCTTTATGCGCAGCATCCAGCGCCAGTTCAATATCTTCCACGCTAGAACGTGGCACTTTGGTAAACAGCTTGCCATCTACAGGAGAAATATTATCAAAGTATTCGCCTTTGACTGGCGGCACCCATTGCCCACCAATAAAGTTGTCATACTGGGCTTTGAAATGAACTTTTGAGCCAGGCTGGTTCGGATCGATATAACGCATATGTATTTCCTTTGCTTATTTTAATCTTTAAAAATGCTGCATCTACAGCTTTGGTATAAGGTACATCCGTACTCTATTTAGTTAACATACGCGTTATAAGGTTGGAGAAAGGTTGGCACTCAACCGATTTACATTTCTTTTGATTCCTCATAAAAACAATAATAATTACATTTGGATGTAAATCATGAATTATTGTGAGAATAAGGAATGATGACAGAACAGAGCTTGATACAACAAAGGCAAAAAATTGATCAGCTTCGTCAAAGCAGCAGTTTATCGCCTTCACATGCAGCACAACTCGAACAGAGCATCGTTAGCTCCTGGCAACGCTCTTCTTTAGCCGAGATTCCCAAAAATCGTCTGGCTGCCCCATTAACAGATATAAAACAAATCAGCACTTCTTCGGCTTTAAGTCATGCCTTGGAACATTGTGCTGAAAGTTTGAGGCATATTGCCGAACAGTCCTCTATGGTTTTGGCCGTTGGAGATATTGGCAGTACGGTACTATGGCGGGCCTCCTGCCCTGAATTGCGCACAATTGCTGATAATATTCACTTAGTTGAAGGCGGTCAGTGGCGTGAGGAACTGGTCGGGACCAATGCCCTTGCCCTGTCGATCAAAACCCAACAATCGAGCTGCGTGTTTTCCAGCGAACATTACATGCCTTCCGTGCAGGATCTAGTCTGTTATGCCTCCCCCATTATTGATCCTTATTCCAAACAGATTCTAGGGGTTATTGATCTGTCCACCCACTGGCAAAAACATAATAGCTTAGGGCTATTAGCAGCCGAACGTTGTGCATCCATCATTCAATCTGCTTTACTGGAATCGCAAAAACAGCGTTTATATATTCGTGCCTTTTCTGTCCCGCAGGTCATTTTTAATGGTAAAACCCTGACCATAACCCCACGCCAGACTGAAATTCTCGCTATTCTGGCTTTATTCCCACAAGGTTTAAGTCTGGATCGCCTGCATCAGGCACTTTATGGCGAACGTAAAGTCAGCATGGGTACGCTAAAAGCTGAAATGTCACAGTTACGAGATATTCTGGGCGGTATGCTTGGTTCGCGCCCTTATCGATTGCTGGCGCATGTTGAAGCAGACTTCCTGCAAACCGAACAGTCTTTAGATGCAGGTTATATCGATTCAGCCTTAAAACTTTATACTGGAGTTTTTCTGGCAAAAACTGAAAGCCCATTTTTATGTGCATGGCGGGATTGTCTGGAATCACGTCTCAGTGATGCTATTTTCAAAGCCAATGAAACTGATGTGCTGCTGAAACATGTAGCACGTTTTCCTGAAGCAATTGATGCGGTTGAACGTCTGATTGAACTGATGCCAAAAGGTCATCCAGCACATCAAACCCTGCTTAAATTTCAGGATATTTAAAAATCAGATCATTTCTTGTTTGGCTTCTTGTTAGCAAGATAATTACGGCTATCTTCCATTGAGAAGATTCCAACTTATAAAAATATAAAAAGCATTTAACTACTTTAGAATTATAATTTTTTATTATAACATTTTATTGATTTAGCTCATGCTACGAATAAGCTTTTAGCAATACTCTGCTCATTCCAGTATTTTATTATTATCGAGTTCATTCAGTTAATTTTAATAAGCTATACCCTGATGAATTAACTGCCCAAATATATTTTTTGAAAGCAAAAATTTAGGCAAAAAAAAAAAGAGCAACGCCTGCTCTATATCCTTATCAAGGGTGTAAGGATCAGCCAAGAATATCGCATGGGGATACGTTTATCTTGGCGCACTTCACTAAGAAGTGCGAACAGGGTTGCATAAAATGTAAGTCTGCCGAGTGGAGAGAATCAACTTACATAGAGGCTTACAGCGCCGCTTTAAAAATCTCTACGACTTGTGCATGGCTAGCCTTACGCGGGTTGGTCAGCATACAGGCATCCTTTTGCGCATTTTCTGCCATAATGGCAAGGTCTTCCTCTTTAACCCCTAAGCCTTTCAGACCAGATGGAATTCCAATTGAAGCTGAAAGCTGGCGAATGGCATCAATCGCTGCATAAGCTGCTTCAGTCACAGTTAATCCTTCAGTATTTACACCCATCAACTGGGCAATTTTTGCATAGCGATCCGGACAGGCAATCAAGTTAAATTCGCATACGTGCGGTAGCAAAATCGCATTACATACACCATGTGGCAGGTTATAGAAACCACCCAGCTGGTGTGCCATCGCATGCACATATCCGAGTGATGCATTGTTGAATGCCATGCCTGCCAGATACTGTGCATAGCTCATAGCATCACGTGCTTCAATATTTTCACCATTTGCTACTGCCTGACTCAGCCATTCACTGATCATGGTAATGGCCTTTTCTGCACAGGCATCCGTAATCGGATTGGCTGCCGTAGAAACATACGCTTCTACCGCATGGGTTAAGGCATCCATACCAGTCGCGGCAGTTAAGCCCGCTGGCTTGGCAATCATCAATTTAGGATCATCGATCGCGATCAATGGTGTACAACGCCAATCCACAATTGCCATTTTGACATGGGTATCGGTATTGGTAATGATACAGAAGCGTGTCATTTCCGACGCTGTACCCGCTGTGGTATTGACTGCAATAAGCGGTGTCATAGGCACAGTACTTTTATCAATACCTTCATAGTCGCGGATATGACCACCACCGGCAGTCACCAGGCCAATACCTTTGGCACAGTCATGTGAAGAACCGCCACCGAGTGATACAATAAAATCGCAGCCGTTGTCATTGTAGACTTGTACGCCATTATGAACGTTAATATCTGTTGGGTTTGGTTCTGCACCTGGGAAGATATGGCTGTCAACACCAGCCTCTTTTAAATAATTTGCGATGGTATCTGCGACACCAAATTTGTATAAGCCTTCATCGGTCACAATCAGAGCTTTCTTGGCACCTAAATTTTGTGCTTTAACGCCAATTTCTTTGGCACAGCCTGGACCGAAAAGTGAAACACAAGGGATATAAAAACCGTTTGTTTGATCTGCAATATTCTTAAAAGCCATGGTTCGATTCCTTCTACCATTCATCTTATTATCGGTGACCCTCACCGTGATTTAAGTATTCAATGAACGATAAAAGAATCCCACCTACTAAAAGCCTACCTTATGATAAGAGATTGAAATTTTAGTTATTTTTGAAGATAGATAGTGCTTAAATGAATTCAAAAAATAAAAAAGCACCTAAGAGTATTGCTCCTAGATGCTTGATGTATTTGGTGGGCCCAGACAGACTTGAACTGTCGACCAACGGATTATGAGTCCGCTGCTCTAACCAACTGAGCTATAGGCCCTATATAGACTGAATTTGTTATATTTCAACTAGTTCAGGCGCATTGAATACTAGCCAAGATTAGATCAAAAAACAAGTACTTTTCTTTCTGCTTGCACACTTAGCCAGCAATCATTTTTTATCCTTAATAACTGCCCTGCTTAGGATTTAAGACTTCAGTCTAAGTTAAGCTAGCAAAAGCCTAATATGACATCTATATTTTCTATCTAAAATAAAGAGAGCACGCTAATTATTCGAATATCAAACCAATAAATTAATCGCTTTTACGTCTCAATATAACCATAATCAATAAAAATACCAACTATTATGTATAGAAATATAATCACAAAAGATATTCTTTAAAAATTTATAAAGACTAAAATTCCGATTCCAATTTCTCGTCTTTACGCAAATCCATATAGATTTCGATTAAAGACCATACAATAACCAGTGCTAAAAGGAGCATTGAGAACATGAAAGCTGTAATATACGTCATAGGTTTCAATCTCAGAGAGAAAATGACCAGAAAATAGAAAAGACACAATTTCTTCTTTTCTTCGACAAAAGTCTAATAACTAAAATTTGTGCTGGATAGTCATTTTTTCATCATTTTAAGACTTATTTTATATAAGATGATATATACTAAGGATTATTAAGCATTTATTTATATCTTTCAGGTCTTAAAAAATTATTTAATATACTTTTTTGATCTTGGATTTTTCATATTATTAATGAATTTGAAATAAAGCCTATTGACTGTGAATAAGAACAGGAAGAAATTATGCAGTTCATACCGTTAGCTCTTATTTCTTTCTACTTATGCTAAACAAATTTATTGGCGAATCTGCATTTAAACTTGCCGGTTGGCAATATCATGTCGAACCCGATGTACTCGAAGATAAACAGGTCATTGTCGGATTTGAACATACATCCATGATGGATGCAGTTCTATCTTTGGCACTCTTTAAAATGTATGACATCAAAATTCATACCCTGATCAAGAAAGAACTGTTCAAAGGCCCAATGAAACCAATTCTGGAAGCCATGGGTGGTATCGCGGTCGACCGTAAAGCCAATAAAGATATTGTCAGCGTAATGGTTGAACATTTTCAGAATAATGAAAAATTCAATCTGGTGATCGCACCTGAAGCCACCCGTGCCAAAAATGGTGAAGCGCGTAAACCGATCCGTACCGGTTTCTGGCATATTGCCAAAGCTGCCAATGTGCCAATTGTGCTTATGTACGCCAATTCCAAGACCAAGCAAGGCGGGATTTTTGGCAAAATCTACCCGACTGATCTCGCGCATGATCTGGCTTTAATCAAGCAGCTCTATAAAGAGAATGTTGGTCTGGATATTATTATCCCGGAATAAACTTTCCATAAAAGGGCTTGAGAATAATGTTTCTTCTGCCCTTTTCTTATTTAGGTATTTTCTTAAGTTTTTATTTACATTTATTGCTTTGCCTTTCTATTTTATTGCCTATTTTTTTGGCATTATCATTAAATCTCAAATCCAGACTCTTTTTTCAAAAAAAGAGCTTATGGTAGAATCGGCGCAATTCGATAGGCATACAGCCAATCTACAAGGAGCATATTTCGCATGGCGGGTCATTCCAAGTGGGCCAATATTAAGCATCGTAAAGCAAAACAAGATGCCAGTCGTGGTAAGTTGTTTACCAAATACATTCGTGAATTAACAACTGCTGCCAAACTCGGTGGCGCTGATGCGGGTAGTAATCCTCGTCTACGTGCTGTTGTAGAAAAAGCATTATCTGTAAACATGACACGTGATGTGATCAACCGTGCAATTCAGCGTGGTGCCGGTGGTGAAGATAACGATGATCTGAAAGAAGTAACCTATGAAGGTTATGGCGTAGGCGGCGTTGCGGTTATTGTTGAAACCATGACAGATAACCTGAACCGTACGGTTCCTGATGTACGTCACTGCTTTACTAAAACTGATGGTAACCTCGGTACCAACGGTTCAGTATCCTTCCTATTCACTAAACGTGGCGAAATTACTTTTGAAGATGTGTCTTTAGAAGATCAAATCATGGAAGTGGCGCTTGAAGCGGGTGCTGAAGACATCGAAGTGGATGAAGATGAAATCCTGGTGATCACTACGCCTGAAAGCTTCGGTACAGTACAAGATGCTTTAGCTGCTGCAGGTTTAAAATCTGATAACGCTGAAGTGGTGATGAGCCCGTCTACCAAAGCTGAAATCACAGATATCGACCAAGCGAAAAAAATCATGAAAATGATCGATATGCTTGAAGACCTAGACGATGTTCAAAACGTTTATACCAACGTTGAATTCTCTGATGAAGTTTTAGCGCAACTCGATGCCTAATCTTCTATGAGATCAAAACGCACCTTCGGGTGCGTTTTTTATATGTGTTAAAAAATGCCTGGAATTTTAAACCTTATTTAAAAGACCACTACAGTTAAAAACATTATATTCCTTGATCACAAAGCTGGAATGCAGTGCTACGACATGCTCGATCTTGCCGATTCGGCTTAATAGAATCTGACTATAATTTTCCATATCACGTGCCACAACTTCGACAATAAAATCCGCAGACTGTCCTGTCACCAGGAAAGCGTTAATGACTTCCGGAATATTTTCTAATTCTTCTAAAAATTTGGCAAAAGTATCGCTATCATGCTTGCTTAAGGAAACCTGCAACAGCACATGCAGGCTAAAGCCCAATTTTTGATAATTAATCTCGCGCTTCAAGCCACTGATAATATTATGATCGATCAAATGCTTGATCCTGCGGTGTACCGAACTCACAGATAAATTTACTCTCTCCGAGAGTTCATTCAGATTGACATCTTCATGGGTCAAAATTTCAAGAATGTGCTTATCAAAACGATCTAATTCCATCTTTAATCTCTTGCCATTTTATTCAAATACATCATTGTTTTGCTGATAGTATTGATAAATTTTTCATAAATTACCAGTTATTTGAAAAAAAATGCCAGACCCCTCTCAATGACCAGTTTTAAACCATGTTTATGGTCATTCGTTGTATAAAACAAATTTTCGATAAACGTCGCTTTTAAATAAATCATTCTTATTTATCACTAAACTATTTATGAATAAAACCTATGGCGCTGATAACTGGATTTTCAAAGCATGATTAATCCAACTTAGATTTACACTTGTATAGAAATTGAATAAGAATTGAGCGGTTTATCTAAAACACACAACAAACATAACAAGATAAAAATTCGCAAGGAACGGTTATGGCTTTTAGTATTCTTAGTTCAATTAAAACTAAACTCAGTCCAGTGCTCACGACAGAGATACAAAATACGAGTTTACTTGGTGGTTTATTGGGTGGCAGTCTTTCTGGCATTATTGGTTCTATTACAGGTTCTACCCCCTCTACCCCTTCCCTAGATTCTCTCTTAAACAGCCTGCTTTCTGGCAAAAGTTTAAATTCCAGTTCCCTCACTGATTTAATTAGCCAATTTACAGGCTCAAATGCTTCTAAACTTGATATCAACAGTTTAATTAGCCAATTAACGAAAGCCAATGGTGGCGGTTTTGACATAGGTTCAATCAGCAATCTGCTTGGCAGTTTAATGGGTGGTAATACATCAACCCTGGATTTAAATGCAGTTATCAAATTGGTCAGTGGATTAATGGGTGGCAGTACTAGCAATGTAGACCTCGGTAAAATTGCTGAACTGGCTGGCAACTTATTGCAAGGTGGCGACCTTGATCTTACCCAAATCACTCAACTGCTGAGTGGCCTGATTGGAGGTACTGGTGGTCTTGGTGGAACAGACATTGGTGCCATCGTCGGTATCGTCAGTGGTCTCATTCAAGGTGGCGATATTGATATCGCACAAATTGCTGAACTGGTTAGTGACTTAATTGGTGGTTCTGGCGGACTTGGCGATGTAGATATTGGTCAAATTGCCAACCTAGTCGGTGGTCTCATCAGTGGCAATGCCGCTAGTGATCTCGACATCGGTGCAATTGTTGACTTGATCAGCGGATTGATCGGTGGCTCAACAGGTAGTTTAGATACCAGTTCAGTCAATCTGTTAGCCAGTAACCTAATGAGCAATGCAAGCAGTGACCTTGATATCGGTGCTATTACCAATTTGCTCAGTGGTCTAATCAGCAATTCAGGCAATATCGATACGGGCACCATTGCGCAAACTGTAACGCAAAGCCTGATGCCACTGCTTGCATCGATTGATACAGGTAACTCATCCATTGATATGGATCAACTTACCCAAGTTTTACCAACAGTGGTTGGTAGTGTGACTACATTGGTATCTGCAATCAGTTCTGCAGGTTCAGGTAATGTGCCAGACACCATCGCGGATGTACTAAAAGGCATCAATCCACTGTTGAATCTATTAGCGAATAGTGACGTTCTTGACGCTGATCAGGCAGAAATCGTGAATTCTCTTTACGATGTCTTGAATGGCGTACAAGTGGTGCTGGATTTTGTGAATAACCCATTACTGCTCACCTTATCCAGCGACCTCAACAATGTGATTACAGCACTAAAACCAGTGATTGCGCTGATTGATAGCGAAGGTCAATTCTCGGATCTTCTGGATGGTGTTCAGTTTCCTGAAATTGGCGACCTGCTCGGGTCACTCGGTTCTGGCGTGCCAAGCTTAGAGGGTTTAGGTTTGGATGCATTCACGGATAGTCTTGGCAATTTAGTCGGTAACAACTCGTCCCTACAACTGCCTGATCTTAGCGAATTGATTTCCGGCATTAGTAATACTGATACGGCTACGCATATCAGCATTACTGAAATCCTCCCAACCATTAAAGAAACTATTACCAATATCTCAAGTGGTAGTTCCCTGCCGAAGTTTGAGTTTAGCTCACTGCTCAGTGGCTTCAGTAAAACAAGTGATATTGATCAAACTAGCCCTTGGAGTTAATTCTAATCTCATAAAAAAACGCGCTTTATGCGCGTTTTTTTATTTCATTTTTAATTTTATACACCGCGCCAATCAACACGGGCATTGCGCTCATTACGATACATCTTTTGAATATATTGTCCTAATGGCAACTCAGCCAGATGACTTTGATATTCCCGGTATTCATCCGACATCGATTCAAAGCTTTCCCTCTCCCACGGCGTTCCCGGAATAGCCAATAGAGGGGCCAGAATCGAACAGACAGCAATATCGGCCAGAGAGAAACGCGAACCGACGAGATAAGGTCCTTCTTTTTCCATACGGATCTGATTAAGCTGCTCAACCGAATCCTTGATAAATTGTTTGGACTGTTCCAGTGTTTCTTCAGTCAAGGCATAACCCTTGGTCAAAATGGTCTTTAGCAATGGCTTGGAGAATTTTTCAAACTGGCGCAGATAGCCTTTTTCTCCAATCAGAATATCCATCGATTCATGGTCATGCGATAAAGCCTGAGCCAGCATCCAGCGACGCACATGGCGGCCTAATTCTTGGGTGATTTCATCAATATCTAGTGCCTGCTGACGCAAGCTTGCTTCTGCAGGTAGCAGACGGTGTTCAGGATATTGCTCATCCAGATATAGAGCGATTTTGGTCGAATCCGCAATCCACCGTTCCTGATCACGCAGAATCGGTAAACGGTTTTGTCCAGTTTTCAGGCGGGCAAAGGCACGATGGGCACCCGGCATGAGGTTTTGCGCGACATATTCCAGCTCTTTGTAATCCAGCATCCAGCGTGCCTTTTCACAAAAATGAGAAAGTGGAAACTGGTATAAGATGCGCATAAATTCTCCATGCTTGTTTTTAGGTTAGATCGCATTAAAACCATCTAATTTAGTCGGATACTTTAGTCACCCTAGCCTGGAAATACAATGAACTTTTTATTCAAAATAAAGATGTTGCTTATTCAGCACGACGATGAGTATTTTTATACATTTTTTTGTCTTGATTATCTATAAAGCAGATATGCACTGCTTTAAAAACATCTATTAAAATTAAGAAATTATTCAAAATCTATTTAATTTTAATCAGTTACTATATTCCAAATTTATAAGAATCTAGCAGTTTTTATCTTAAAGAGCTTTTTTTATAAGCTTTGCAAAAGCAATTGCTTAATTACATAAAGCTTTCGCTGTAACGTTTTGGCATCGATTTAGGATGTCATTATGTCTCGTTTAACTTCTGAAAAAGTTCATATCATCGAAAATGATCTCGACGCGATTAATGCTGCTTATCAGGTTGCAGACTTTGCCCTGGAAGGCCGTAATCAGCGTGATCAGCAACGTCTATTACCTTTTGCTGAGATTGACCTGTTCAGCCAGAAAGGCCTGGGCGGCATGCGTATTCCGAAACAGTACGGCGGTGCATTTGTTGCCAATAAAACCCTGGCTCATGTATTCCGGATTATTAATAAGGCTGACTCAAGTGTCGGGCAAATTCCGCAGAACCAGATCGCATTACTCAACATGATCGAGATCATGGGCACAGAAGAACAAAAACAGTTTATTTATAACGAAATTCTAAAAGGTAAGCGTCTGGCGAATGGCGGTCCAGAGCGCAATACCAAAGATACCAAGACGCTTACCACCACTTTAACATTTGAAAATAGCCGCTATTTTGTGGATGGCGAGAAATTCTATTCAACTGGTAGTAGCTTCGCGCACTGGTTAGCGATTAAAGCGATTCATCCAGAAGGCCATGTAGTACTAACCATTGTCGACCGCAATGCTGAAGGTGTGGAAGTGATCGACAATTGGAATGGCTTTGGTCAACGCACGACTTCGAGTGGTACCGTCAAACTTCAGCATGTCGAAGTTGATCCGGTATTGATTTTTGATGAGCGTCTGTTAGGAAATCAACCAAGCTACCGCGGTGCCTATTCCCAATTGATGCAGGTCGCGATTGATGTCGGCATTGCCGAAGCTGCTTTTGCCGATACGCTGACTGCCGTACAAAAAGCACGTCCAATTGTCGATGCTCAAGTCGAAAAAGCCAGCTTAGAACATTATACCCTGCAGGAAGTTGGCAAATCTTCTGTGCTGCTCGATGCCGCGATTTTACTGCTGGATGAAGCCGCTGAATATCTGGATGAACTGGATCAGCTGGAATCTGTGACTGATGAGCAGGCAGCCAAAGCCTCAATTCTAGTGGCTGAAGCCAAGGTCTATGCCAACGATGCTGCGCTACATATCTCGGAAAAATTACTGGAATTGGGTGGAAGTCGCTCCAGCCTCAGTCAGCACAATCTGGATCAGCATTGGCGTAATGCCCGTGTGCATACCTTGCATGACCCGATCCGCTGGAAGCTGCATGCACTTGGGGATTATTACCTAAATCATAAACTCCCTGCCCGCCACGCCTGGATTTAAGGATATTTGCCATGACTTCATTTCAAAACATTAGTCCATTGCAGTCAGAACAGCTGGCACATGCGCACATCATCAAATCTGATGAAGAAGCACTAGAAATTGCCCATAATCTGGCAGAGCAGTTCAAGATTAATTCAGTACAACGTGATGCTGAACGTATTCTGCCTTTCGAAGAAATCGAGGCTTATAGCCAGTCCGGACTCTGGGCGATTACTGTACCTAAAGAATATGGTGGTGCAGAAGTGTCTAGCTATACGGTGGCACAAGTCATTGCCCTAATGAGCGGTGTGGATGGATCAATCGGTCAGATTCCGCAAAACCATTTCTATGGTCTCGAAATCCTGCGCAATAACGGCACGGAGGAACAAAAACAGAAACTCTATGCCGAAGTCTTAAAAGGTGCTCGTTTTGGTAATGCCCTAGCTGAATTCAAGACCAAGACTGCTGCACAGCGCCAAACTGCGATTCGCAAAACCGAGCAAGGTTATGTCATTAACGGCGAAAAATTCTATTGCACCGGCAGCCTGTTTGCGCACCGCATTCCGACACTGGTCGTGCATGAAAGCGAACAGCAATTCCTGGCCTTTGTCCCACGTGACAGTGAAGGTCTGACCCTGATTGATGACTGGAGCGGTTTTGGTCAGCGTACCACTGGCAGTGGCACGGTGAAATTCGACAACGTGCAGGTGCTTGAGGAAGATGTGGTACGTTTTGATACGGCCTATTCCCGCCCAACCATTTCCGGTCCTTTCGCACAATTGCTACATGCCTCCATTGAAACCGGCATTGCCCGTGCTGCATTTGAGGAAACCTTGGACCGTGTACGTCAGGCGCGTCCGTGGATTGATTCTGGTGTGGACAAGGCCACCGATGATCCGCTGACCAAACTTGAACTCGGTCGCGTCGTGGCTGATGTGCGTGCTTCTGAAGTGTTACTGAAACAGGCCGCCCGCTCTGTAGATGCAGCTAAAGCTGATCCAACTGAATCTAGTGTTGCCAAAGCCTCTCTAGATGTAGCTAAGGCCCGTGCACACAGTAGTGAAACCGCCTTAAAAGCATCATCCAAACTGATTGAACTGGCCGGTAGCCGTGGTAGCCAGCGTGAAGATGGCTTGGATCGTTTCTGGCGTAATGCCCGCGTGCATACCCTGCATGATGCTTCACGCTGGAAATATTATTTTATTGCCAATTATTTACTGAATGGTGTTCTGCCTCCACGCCGGGGGACATTGTAATGACAATTACAACGACTAATCCAAAAGCAAAAAAAATCTTGCTGAATGCCTTTGATATGAATTGCGTGGGGCATATCAATCACGGCTTGTGGACTCATCCTCGTGATGAATCGCATCGCTTTAATGAGCTCAGCTACTGGACTGATCTGGCGAAAACTTTAGAAAAAGGCCTATTTGATGGTCTGTTTATTGCCGACATTACTGGGGTCTATGACGTCTATCAGAATAGTATTGACCTGACTCTAAGAGAATCGATTCAGTTACCAAGCCATGACCCAAGTACGCTGGTATCTGCTATGGCAGCAGTCACTGAGAATCTCGGTTTTGGTATAACAGTCAATCTCAGCTATGAGTCGCCTTATCAGTTCGCCCGTCGTTTTGCCAGTCTGGATCACCTGACCCATGGCCGTATCGGCTGGAATATTGTCACTGGTTATTTAGACAGTGCACAGCGCCTGATTGGTGAGAACGGCTTAAAAGACCATGACCTGCGTTATGAACAAGCCGAAGAGTTTTTGCAGCTGTGCTACAAATTCTGGGAAGGCTCTTGGGAAGATGATGCCGTACTGAAAGACAAGCAGCAGCGCATCTTTACTGAACCAGCCAAGGTGCATCAGGTTAACCATCAGGGCCAATTCTATCGCAGCCAGGGTATATTCCAGGTTTCCCCTTCTGTTCAACGTACGCCAGTGCTGTTTCAGGCTGGTGCTTCACCGCGTGGTATGGCTTTCGCCACTCAGCATGCAGAAGGCATGTTTATTGGCGGTGACCATCCGGACAAGATCAAGAAACAGGTGGATCAGATTCGTCGTCAGGCCACTGAACAAGGCCGTGATCCTGAAGCGATCAAGATTTTTGTCGGCATTACCGTGGTCACTGCAGAAACAGATGAACTGGCGCAGCAAAAGCTGGATGAATACCGTGCTTATGCCAGCCCTGAAGCAGGTCTTGCACATTATTCCAGCTCAGTTGGCATTGACCTGTCCAAATTTGCTGATGATGAACCAATTCCTTACAAGAAGACCAATAGTATTGCGACGGTTAATGACAAATTTAAAGAGCAGCAGATCACACCCAATGACCTAAAAGCTCAGCATGTGTTAGGTGGGCGTTATCCACTAATTGTTGGCAGCGGTGCCACGATAGCAGAAAAACTGATTCAGCTCATTGATGAAACCGGTATTGATGGCTTCAACCTGACCCGCACGGTGACACCGGAATCGCATCAGGATTTTATCCAATTAGTGATTCCTGAATTACAGCAGCGCGGACGCTATAAAACTGAATATGAACAAGGCAGTTTCAGACACAAGCTGTTTCAGCAAGGAGACCGCTTACCTAGTGCGCATCCAGTGCAGCAATTCCGATGTCAAAGCTCCGCCTCAACAGCGAACACGAACCTAAAGCAAAAACAATCAGCATAAATTTATTTTGAGGTGCAACATGGCACAAACCGTTAAAACAAAATTCACCATGATTGGGGTGATTATTGCCGCCGTGATTATCGGACTAGTGGTGTGGAACCAGCAAAAGAAATCCGGTTCGGATGAACTGGTGATTGGGATCAGCCCGTCCTTCGCTAAACCTTTACAAGTCGCAGCCGAAGAAGCCAAACAGCAAGGCATCAATGTCAAACTGGTCGAGTTCTCGGACTGGAATACACCGAATATCACCCTGAATCATGGCGATATTGATGCCAACTTCTTCCAGCATCAGCCGTTTTTAGATAATGCGAAGAAAGAAACTGATTTTAAAATCAAAGCTTTTGCCAAAGGTGCAGCGACGCATGTTGGCCTATATTCCAAGAAAATTAACAGCCTGGATGAGCTAAAAGACGGCGCGAAAGTTGTAGTACCAAATGATCCAGTCAACCAGGGCCGTGCTCTGCTGTTATTACAACAAGCGAATCTGGTGGCATTGAAAGATCCAAACAACCATCTGTCCAACCTGAAAGATATTGCTGCAAATCCGAAAAACCTGCAATTCGTTGAAGTTGAAGGTCCGCAAACTGCGCGTGCCATTGATGATGTTGATTTGGCATTCGGTTACCCACACTACCTACGTCTGGCTAAAACAGCTGATCCAGAACAAGCGTTGTTATTTGACTCTAACAAAGACAACCGTTATGCGATCCTGTTTGCGGTACGTGAGGACTATCAGGACAAAAATGACAAGCTGAAAAAATTTGTCGAAATCTATCAGAACTCCCCTCGCGTGAAGGAAGCACTAGATGCTGACTTTGGTGCGAAGCTCTGGTTCCCGGGCTGGAAATAAGGTGCGATGATGACACAAGTAAATTCGTCAAATTCGAATGCAAAGAAGTGGATCATTGGCGGTGTCATCCTTGCACTTATTCTTGGGCTGGCGGCTTACCGTTGGACCAAGGGTCAGCAGCAGGAGGATGTACTGACCATTGGCATTAGCCCACCTTATGCAGACTTATTGCAAAGTGTGGCTGATGAACTGAAACCGCAAGGTATTAATGTGAAACTGGTTGAATTTTCCGACTGGCATGCACCCAATGTCGCGGTACAGAATGGCGACATCGATGCTAACTTTTTCCAGCAAAGTGTCTACTTAAGAAATGCCATTCGCGAAACCAACTTTGACTTGCATAGTTTCGCGTCCGGTACGGGTAGCCATGTCGGCTTATATTCAAGGAAATATAAATCTCTAGATGAGTTACCACAAAATGCCCGTGTAGTGATTCCGAATGATCCGGTGAATCTGGCACGTGCCTTGATCCTTCTTAACCGTGCAAAACTGATTGAACTGAAAGATATCAATAATGAATTATCAACCGTTAAGGACATCAAGAATAATCCTAAACAGTTGCAGTTTATTGAAGTTGAAGGCCCACAAACGGCACATGCCTTGAATGAAGCTGATCTGATCTTTGGTTATCCACATTATCTAAAACTTGCTAAAGCAGCAGATCCACATGATGCTCTGTTCCTGGATCCAATCGACAAGAAATACGCCATTCTGTTTGTGACACGCAAAGACTATGAAGATAAAAACCAGAAACTGGCGACTTTCGTAAAAGCTTTCCAGAATTCTGAAAAAGTCAAAGCAATTCTGGACCAGGATTTTGGTACTGGTATGTGGTTTGAAGGCTGGAAATAAGGTGAATACTATGGTGAGTTTTGGTTCTCAGGTGGCGTTTTCCGTCCCACATATCAAAATCCGTGACCTGAATAAATACTATGAGGTACAAGGCAAATCGGTACATGCCTTGAAAAACATCAATCTGGATATTCCTGAAGGCAAGATCTTCGGGATTATCGGGAAAAGTGGTGCGGGGAAATCCTCGCTGCTACGTACCCTAAATGGTCTGGAACAGATCAGCGAAGGTCATATCCATATCCATCAGCAGGATTTGGCTGGCTTAACCCATGCTGAACTGATCCAGCTTCGTCAGCGTATTGGCATGATTTTTCAGCACTTCAACCTGATGTCTGCCAAAACCGTCTGGGAAAATGTAGCTCTGCCTTTAAAAGTTGCAAATTATAAAAAATCAGACATTGATGCGCGTGTAAACGAAGTGCTGCAACTGGTCGGCTTAAGCGATAAGGCTCAGAACTACCCTTCTCAGCTATCCGGTGGCCAAAAACAGCGTGTCGGTATTGCCCGCGCGCTGGTGCATCACCCGGAAATTCTACTCTGTGATGAAGCCACTTCTGCACTGGATCCGGAAAGTACCTCAGTGGTGCTGTCTTTACTGAAAGAAATCAACCAGAAACTCGGCATCACTATTGTACTAATCACCCATGAAATGCAGGTCATTCGTGAAATCTGCGATCAAGTCGTCGTGATTGAAAAAGGTGAAATTGTTGAAGCGGGTGAAGTCTGGTCAGTGTTTTCCAATCCACAGCAGCAGATTACCCAGGAACTGCTGAATCTGGAACAGCTGGAACTGCCATTTTCGATCAGTCCTGAAGTGACAATAGATACCACGCATAGCATTATCAAACTGCGCTATGCCTCTAGTGTTCAGTATTCCCCAGATTTGAAAGTGATTTTCGAACAGTTCGAGCATCCGGTTCACCTCTATCAGAGTCATATCGACAGCATCCAGAACCATCTGGTCGGCAGTCTGATTGTCGCGGTGGCTGACCTGAATCTGGATACCAACCTGCTCCAGCAAAAACTCAAACAACACATTGCACAGATTGAGGTGATTGGCTATGCACGACCAACTCATTGATTTATTACTGACGGGAACTACCGATACCCTCATCATGGTTGGTGTATCCGCAATCGTTGCCTTTCTGATTGGGTTACCAATGGCAGTGGTTTTGGTCAGCACCTCGGAGCATGGCATTTATCCATCCAAACCCATTAATCAGGCTCTGGGTTGGATTGTAAATATTACCCGTTCGGTGCCTTTCCTGATTTTAATGGTCGCTTTAATTCCCCTTACCCGCTGGATTGTAGGCACCAGCTATGGCGTCTGGGCAGCAGTTGTACCTTTAACGTTGGCCGCGACTCCTTTCTTTGCGCGTATTGCTGAAGTGAGTTTACGTGAAGTAGATCAGGGACTGATTGAAGCGGCTCAAGCGATTGGCTGTAACCGTAAGCAAATTATCTGGCATGTGCTATTACCTGAAGCTTTACCAGGGATTGTGGCCGGTTTTACCGTCACTTTGGTGACCATGATTAACTCATCCGCCATTGCCGGTGCTATTGGTGCCGGTGGTCTGGGCGACATTGCCTACCGTTATGGTTATCAGCGTTTTGACATGCAGATCATGCTGGCAGTGATTGTGGTACTGGTGATTCTGGTCATGCTGGTTCAGGCCACTGGTGATACCCTGTCGAATCAGCTCGACAAACGTAAAATTTAAAAACATCTATTTCATAAGTTTTCAACAAAGCACCTAGCCATGACCTGACTTTGTCATGGCTTTCATGTAAAATCACTGGCAATTTTTATATAACGCTTTGTGAGTTATTTCATGGGTTTTAATTGTGGTATTGTAGGCCTGCCTAACGTTGGTAAATCTACGCTTTTCAATGCATTAACTAAAGCTGCAATTGCTGCGGAAAACTTCCCATTCTGTACGATTGAACCAAACACCGGTATCGTGCCTGTGCCTGATCCACGCCTGGACAAACTTGCTGAAATCGTAAAACCACAACGCGTGGTACCAACTACCATGGAATTCGTGGACATCGCGGGTCTGGTTGCTGGTGCTTCCAAAGGCGAAGGTCTGGGTAACCAGTTCCTGGCGAATATCCGTGAAACTGATGCAATTGCTCACGTTGTTCGTTGTTTCGAAGATGAAAACGTGATTCACGTCAACGGGAAAATTGATCCGCTTGATGACATCGCAACCATTAACACCGAACTTGCTCTGGCTGACCTTGAAACTGTGACTAAAGCAGTGACTCGTCTGGCGAAGTCTGCAAAAGGTGGCGATAAAGAAGCTGTAGCCACTAAAGCCGTTCTAGAAAAAATCTTACCTCTGCTTGATGAAGGCAAACCTGCCCGTGCAGCAAATCTGGATGATGACGAACGTAAACTGGTACGTGGCTTTGGTTTGTTAACGCTTAAACCAACGATGTACATCGCTAACGTGGCAGAAGACGGTTTTGAAAATAACCCGCACCTCGATGCGGTACGTGAACTGGCAGCTGCTGAAAATGCAATCGTGGTTCCGCTTTGCAACCAGATCGAAGCTGAAATTTCATTGCTTGAAGATGAAGACCGTGCCGAATTCCTGGAAGCAATGGATATGGAAGAGCCGGGTCTGAACGTGGTAATCCGCGCAGGCTATTCACTGCTAGGCTTGCAAACTTACTTTACTGCCGG
The DNA here is from genome assembly GCF_013417275.1 of Acinetobacter sp. YH16038. Lineage (NCBI taxonomy): Bacteria > Pseudomonadati > Pseudomonadota > Gammaproteobacteria > Moraxellales > Moraxellaceae > Acinetobacter > Acinetobacter sp. YH16038. The sequence continues at coordinate 145,718 of NZ_VPEG01000005.1, forward strand.
TGTACAGGAAGTTCGTGCCTGGACGGTTAAAGTCGGTGCTACTGCGCCTCAAGCAGCGGGTGTCATTCACACTGACTTCGAAAAAGGCTTCATCCGCGCAGAATGTATTGCTTATGATGACTTCGTACAGTACAACGGCGAAGCTGGCGCTAAAGAAGCAGGTAAATGGCGTCTAGAAGGTAAAACCTATATCGTTCAGGACGGTGACGTTCTTCACTTCCGTTTCAACGTATAAGTTGAAGCCAAAGAAAAGCCCCAAATCTGGGGCTTTTTTGTTACCAAATTTGGCTTCTTGCTATTCTTATACGCATCTTTACATCCTATTTATAAAAATCTTCCCCCATAACATAAATGATAATAATTCTCATTGTATTTAATACAACTCAAGCATATTTTAAAATTTAGTCGAGAATTCCACTCACTCAATCACGCTTAAGGACAATTAAAAATGAGCTATACCCTTCCCGAACTCCCTTATGCTTATGATGCATTGGAACCGCATATTGATGCTAAAACCATGGAAATCCACCATGCCAAGCACCATCAAACTTATATCAACAACATCAATGCAGGTATTGAAGGCACAGAATGGGAAGATCTTTCTGTAGAAGAACTGGTGAGCAAAGCCAATCAGGTACCTGAAGATTTGAAAAATAATGTGATTAATAATGGCGGCGGTCATGCTAACCATTCCCTGTTCTGGACAGTAATGAGTCCAAGTGGAGGTGGCAATCCTGAAGGTGAAATTGCACAGGCGATCGACAAGGAGCTTGGCGGCTTTGAAGCCTTTAAAGAAGCTTTTACTAAGGCAGCCCTGACCCGTTTTGGCAGTGGCTGGGCTTGGCTCAGCGTGGCACCTGATCAAACCATTATCATAGAAAGCAGCGCCAATCAGGACTCACCCCTCATGCATGGCAATACCCCGATTCTAGGTCTGGATGTCTGGGAACATGCCTACTACTTGAAATACCAGAACCGTCGTCCTGAATATATTGCCGCTTTCTTTAATGTGGTGAACTGGAAGGAAGTGAATCGCCGTTATCTGGAAGCACTTTCAACTAAATGAATACAGTAGGACGAAACATCATGTCTTGGCACTCTTTACGTTTGTTCTGCGGTCTCAGTATTCTTTTGGGCGGAGCAGTGTTGTATCTAGAACGTCTGTTCATGTTGCTTTAAGACATGATCGTCTAACTGTATGGGAAGCCTTATTCTAAGGCTTCTTTTAATTTTTGCTGTTTAATTTTTTCTATAGGGAGATGGATTTAAAATTTAAGAGCGCAATTCACAGACATTGACGCTATCGAAGCCATTGGTACATGGTGCCACTTCACACGCATGAGACGCTTGTACTCCACTTACTAAAACAGCACTCATACTTATCGCTAAAAACAATTTATTAAACATTTAAAATGACTCCAAAAATTAACTTTTATCTCTAAATCGCTTGATTATAAGTCAATTATAGGACTTTTTTAACGATTCATGAAAATATTTCCTAATTTTAATTATTGTTTATTTATATAAATAGAATCGTTTTTTATAACAAAAAAGCGGAACCGAAGTCCCGCCTGAAGATTATAAAACCCGATTAAGACTGTTCAGCTACTGCATTACCTTTCTGCTTTGGATCAGTATTTCCCAGTTCAGGATGAGCAATTGCTCCCTGACATTGCTGTTTATCACGCTCATAGTCGGCCTGTTTCTGTGCCACGCTACTGCTATTTTCAACGGTACTACGTGCCCAGATTTCCAGACTGGTTAAAGCCTTACGACATAAGGCATATTTTCCTTCCGTCACTGAGTCAGTCATTTTCACATTAATGCGCCAGTCAGTACTCAATTTACGGGCCGGTTGACGTACCTGAGCATCAATCTGCTCCATTTCCTTGTTATAGACCAGCGGATCGACTTCATTCATGAATTGCCATGCAGCATTAGCATAAGTCGTCGCATCATTGGAGAGTTTAGGTGCCGCTTTAATTTCGGCCTTTGGCGCTTGACTGTCATTTCCACAAGCTTGAAGAAATAAGGTGCTGCCGATTAAAACACCGACCAGCATTGCACGTGTCTTGAACATCAACATATCAGAATCGCCAGTTAAACATTTCGGCACTATGCTAGTAAATTCGCGTACAATACACAATCTTGATTTAATCCCTGTTTTAACTCTCTCCCTTAAGGTGTTTTGTGTCTGACCACAATCCAGTAGCGATGCAACCTGCCGGTTTCTGGCAAGGTGCCAAAGATAGCCAGGCCATTATATTTACTTACCTTCCGGTCTCCTTTGCCTTTGGCGTTTCTGCCACCCAGTTCGGCTTTACTGCCTGGGAAGCCTTATTTCTGTCCTGCTCCATGTATGCCGGTGCCAGTCAGTTTTTAGTTGTAGCGTTACTTGGTAGCGGTACTTCGATCTGGATGACGGCACTGACCGTGATTGCTTTGGACATTCGCCATCTTTTATACGGCCCAGCTTTACAAAACCTGATCCAAGATCGTTTAAACCTGAAGAAAACCGCAGTCTGGGCTTGGGGACTCACCGATGAGGTATTTGCCTCTGGCATGATTAAACTGTCGCAACGGCGTCAGGAATGGTCTGAATCGTGGATGCTGGGGTTGAGTTTATTCAGCTGGCTGTCCTGGGCAACAGGTTCTTTTCTCGGTGGCTTATTTGCAGATCAGGTCAGCAACTTACCGCAATTTTTACAGGCAGCTTTAGACTTCCTGTTACCTGCCCTGTTCTTAAGTTTCCTGCTCGCTGCATTTGAAAAGAAACATACCTTTGTCGTGACCATCACAATTATTGTCTCAGCGGTTGCCTGTTATTTTATCGATTTGTCCGCTGCGATCTTTATCGGCATCAGTTCCGGCATTTTGGCCGGCCTGTTCAAGCACTATGTGCTGAAAAAACCAGATCCTGAATATGCAGGAGATCAATCATGAATCTTGAAATTATTTTGGTCGGGATTATTGTCGGGATTGCCAATTTTGCCTCACGTTTTGGTCCATTCTATGTGATTCAAAAATTTCAGCAGGGTTCGCAAAAACGTGGTGCGCTATGGTTGAAAATTGCCTTGGGTTCGATTGGAATTGCTGCCATCAGTTCCATGCTGGTTGTGGCGACCTTACCGCCCTTACTGGAAACGCCAGATAAAAGCTTTGCCATGCTGATCGGTTTTATTGTACTCGCTGGACTGTATTTCAAGTTCAAGAAAATTGTCATGGCGACCTTAACTGCAGCTTTAACTTATGGCCTGATCTATACCTATATCTCTGTACCTTTTTAAGCCTTTTAGAAAATTAAAAATCTCATTCAAGACTTATGCTAAATTAATTGCATAAGTCTTTTTTATATAAGAAAAAAAGTAAGGAAAATATTGGCATGTTCGAGCCAAAGCAAATAATTGAAGGTAAAATATTTATTCATTATCGACGTGATGAGATGTTAGCTATTTTTAGCCAATATGAATTACCCGGCTGCTATTTTGAATGCCTTATTAATACACAGAATTTTACTGGTCATTTTGTAGAAGTGGTTGCTGAACCCGCAGATCATATCTGTGTCATTTATATTCAGAAGCATGGCAAAAATAAAATCATTGCCCTCTACAATCAGACTCAACAGGTAATCCATCTGCATCCCAAACAAATCATTTTTAGCCGATGGAGCCTGCTACATAAAGGCATTCCAAATCTCATTTATGTATTTTGCTTTAGTATAATTTTACTGTTTCTATTTTTTGCACTTGTCGCAGTGTCAAATCATCAATTCCACTTTTTCACTGTATTCTTAGATGCACTGCAATTTTCAGGATTTGGTTTATTGCTATGGATATTTGGTTTTATCTGTCCTTTTGTCATTCCCTTTTATGCCTTTAAGAGAATACAAAGTCTGAAACTTCTCCATCAACTTCAGCTCAATGACAAGCAAATTCTGCATATGGAAAAACCCAATCCGCAAAACCGGATTTATCATTTAAACCCTATGAAAAATACAATAAAGCGAACTGCCTGATTTCAGATGCAATTCTCTATAAACTTTTATAAATAAAACTGCTGGCCAATATCACAATTTTGTATGAAACTCGGCTTATCTCGGCATTGAGTTCTGTTATGCTAAAAGTCCATAAAATCAAGCATGGATAATACACATGAACGTGACTATTGGTACTCCTCTTCAATCTTCAGCTTTTAAAGTTCTATTGCTAGGTTCAGGAGAACTAGGTAAGGAAGTGGTGATTTCCTTGCAACGTTTAGGTATAGAAGTTCATGCTGCAGATCGTTATGCAGATGCTCCTGCCATGCAGGTGGCACATTTTTCTTATGCCTTAAATATGGCAGATGCAGCGGAACTCAAACAGCTCATTCAAAAAATTCAGCCGCATCTCATTGTTCCTGAAATTGAAGCGATTGCAACAGAAGTACTGGTTGAAATCGAAGAACAGAATATTGCAACTGTAATTCCTTCTGCTAAAGCGGTTAACCTGACCATGAACCGTGAAGGCATTCGTCGTCTGGCGGCTGAAGAACTAGGCTTACCGACCTCTGCTTATCGCTTTGCCGATTCTCTGGAATCTTTCCGCGCAGCCTGTGATGACATTGGTTATCCAAACTTTGTGAAGCCGGTGATGTCTTCTTCAGGTAAAGGCCAATCTCGCGTGAAAAGTTTTGAAGAAGTCGATGCTGCCTGGGAATATGCGCAAACAGGTGGTCGAGTTAATCAGGGCAAAGTGATTGTCGAATCACAGATTGATTTTGATTTTGAAATTACCCTGCTTACTGTGCGGGCTAAGAATCCTCAAACTGGCGAAATCGAAACCTCATACTGTGATCCAATCGGACACCGTCAGGACTCAGGCGACTATGTAGAAAGCTGGCAGCCTCAGTCAATGAGCCCAGCTGCTCTGGAAGAATCAAAACGTATCGCCAATAAAGTCACCACGGCATTGGGCGGTTGCGGCATTTTTGGTGTAGAACTCTTTGTCAAAGGCGACAAAGTATGGTTTAGTGAGGTTTCACCTCGCCCGCATGACACTGGTCTGGTCACTTTGGCTTCCCAGTTCCAGAGTGAATTTGAACTGCATGCCCGTGCTATTTTAGGCTTACCAGTCAATACAGCTCGCCATAGTGTGGCTGCCAGTGCCGTGATTTACGCAGGTGTCGATGATCGCAATCTTTCATTTTCTGGCCTGAATCTTGCTTTAGCCCATGCCGATACCGATTTACGCCTGTTTGGTAAACCTGAAGGTTTTAAACGCCGCCGTATGGGTGTCGCGACTGCGCGTGCAGAAAGCATTGAACAGGCTCGCGAGCTGGCTCAACAGGTTGCTGACCAAGTTAATGTTCATCAAAATTAAGTAAATACAACGGACCACTGTTCATGATCAATACCTCCCCGCTGCTGAATTACATTAAAAGTCACAATGACATCAAAGCGATCAATCAATGGCGTAGCGATGTAGAAAATCAGCTTCAGGAATGTTTTGAAAATGGACAGTCCATCCGTGACATCATTCAGGCCCGTTCTAACCTGATTGATGAAGCCCTGCAATTTCTGTGGAATCATGCTGAACTTGATCAGACCGATTTGGCGCTTTTCGCAGTCGGCGGTTATGGCCGCCGCGAAATGCTGCCATATTCAGATGTCGATATCATGATCCTCTCTGAAGATGATTTCACTTCAGAGCAGGAAAAGCTGATCTCCAGCTTTATTTCTTCGCTTTGGGATGTGGGCAATTTCAAACCGGGCATCAGTGTTCGTACCATCAATGAATGTGTCAATCAGGCCAGCAGTGACCTTACGGTAGCGACGTCCTTGATCGAGGCACGCCTGATTATTGGCAATGAAAATTTAACCAAGTGGCCACGCCGGATCGTGTCACAAACCTGGACTGATAAAACCTTTTTTGATGCGAAAATGGACGAGCAGCACAAACGCTATGCTCAGCACAATAATACTGAAAGCAATCTGGAACCGGATATTAAAAATGCACCGGGCGGTATCCGTGATATTAACCAGATTGGCTGGATTGCCAAACGTCATTTCCGTGTCAACCGTATTTATGACCTGGTGCATCTGGGCTTTATTTCAGAGTTTGAACTTGCCGTACTCGAAGAAGCTGAAAGCTTTCTCTGGGAAATTCGTCATCATTTACACCGCCTGACCAAGCGCGATGAAAACCGCCTGCTGTTTGATTATCAACGGGATATTGCAGCGATGTTTGGCTATACCCGTGAAGAAGGTCAGTCACCGAACTATCCAATCGAACAGTTCATGAAGCGCTATTACCGTAGCGCGCAGCAGGTTTCGACTCTGAATGAAATGCTACTGGCTTATTTTAATGAATCAGTCATTACCCCACGTTTACCCCAATATGAACGCCAGATTGAAGAAATTAATGAAAACTTTAAACTGGTCGATGGCAAGTTAGCAGTTCAACATCACAAGATTTTCTCGGAAAAGCCAAGTGCCATTCTGGAAATCTTCTATTTGCTGGCCAATCGTCCTGAAATTGAGGGTATTCGTGCTCGTACTTTACGTCTGCTTACTCTGGCAGCTAAACGTATTGATCAGGATTTCCGTGATAATCCGGTACACCAAGCCCTGTTTATGGCCATCATTCGTTCACCGCATCGCCTGTACGAAACGCTAGTTGCGATGAAACGTTATGGTGTTCTGGGCAAATATATTCCGGCTTTCGGACAGATTACCGGCTTGATGCAATATGACCTGTTCCATATCTATACCGTGGATGCACATACCCTGCTCTTGATCCGCAATCTGAACCGCTTCAAAGAACCCGAATTTGCCAAAGAATTCCCAGTGGTCAGCTCCGTGTTCCAGCGTCTGGCACGTCGTGACATTGTTTATCTAGCGGCTATTTTCCATGACATTGCCAAAGGTCGTGGCGGTGATCATAGTGAGCTTGGTGCAGCCGATGCGATTCAGTTCTGCCGTACCCATGGCTTTACCGAACGTGAATGCAATCTGGTTGCCTGGCTGATTGAAAACCATTTATCCATGTCAGTGACCTCACAGAAAAAAGACATTTCCGATCCGGATGTGGTCAAAGAATTTGCTGAAAAAATGGGAGATATGGAGCATCTGGATTATCTGTATACCCTAACCGTGGCAGATATTAATGCGACCAATCCAAAACTCTGGAATACCTGGCGTTCATCTTTGATGCGTCAGCTCTATACGCATGCGCGTGATGTCATCCGTTCCGGTCTTGGTCGTCCGGTTGATTATCAGATGCTGATTGAAGATACCAAATTCGAAGCCAGTGAACGTCTGGTAGAACATTTCTCGCTTTATGACGTTGAAAAAGTCTGGCAGGAACTGGGCGATGACTACTTCCTGAAAGAATCTGCCGATGAAATCGCCTGGCATACCCGCGCCATTCTGGAACATGGCGATAATCCTGCACCATTGGTATTAATGCGTGCACATCGTAAATATGCACAGGATGCCGTGCAGATCTTCATCTATACTCAAGACAAACCAAATCTGTTCGCTACCACGGTTGCTGTTCTGGATCGCATGAATCTGGACGTTCAGGATGCCCGGATTATTACCGCAACCAAAGCTTTCAGTCTGGATACCTATGTTGTCCTTGACCGTTTTGGCACGTTATTGACCGATCCGGAACGTGAGGCAACTGTCATTGAAGCCTTACAGGATGCCTTAAGTCATTCTGATGAATATCCAGGTCTGATGCAGCGCCGGATTCCGCGTCAGTTACGTCATTTTGATATTGAAAATACCGTCGATATCACCCTTAATGAAGCTTTAAACCAGAATATGGTTGAAATTGCGACACTTGACCATCCTGGTTTACTTGCGAAAATTGGCGGTTTATTTATGATGCAGGGTCTGGATATTCACTCTGCCAAAATTGCTACGCTTGGCGAACGTGCTGAAGATATTTTCTTTGTCACCAAAAAAGATGGCAGCCCAATGACCCAAATAGAGTCTGACAATTTTGCAGCGGCATTAAAAGCTGCTCTAGATGAGGCCTCACATCAGGTCAATGCTCAACACTAACACACTGCTCGGTAACACATTCATGAACTCTAACTTGTCTTTATTGCACCCATATCCGTTCGAAAAGTTGAATAAACTTTTCGCGGATATCCAGCCTGCAAATATGCCTTTGATTCCCCTTTCGATTGGTGAACCAAAGCATCCAGCACCCGAGTTCGTGAAACAGGCGATTATTGATAATTTTCAGCATCTATCGACTTATCCAAACAGCAAAGGCTTGCCTGAATTACGTGAAAGCATTGCCAACTGGCTGACTCGCCGTTTTAAACTCAATAGCATCAGTGCAGACAGCAATGTATTACCGGTTTCCGGTACCCGTGAAGCGATCTTTTCTTTTGTCCAAGCTTTGATCAATCGTGAAGATGCGCCTTATGTGGTGATGCCGAACCCTTTCTACCAGATTTATGAAGGTGCTACCCTGCTTGCAGGTGCAAAACCTTATTTCATTAACTGTACTGAAGAAAATGATTACTTAGGTGATTTTGATTCAGTTCCGGCTGAAGTCTGGGAAAAAACTGCCCTGTTATTTGTGTGTACACCGGGCAACCCAACAGGTGCTGTTCTTTCTAAAGAACAGTTTAAAAAGCTGATTGCACTGTCAGACAAATATGATTTTGTCATTGCTTCTGATGAATGTTATTCAGAACTCTGGTTTGATGAAGCACCGACAGGTTTACTGGAAGTGTGTGCAGAAATTGGCCGAGATGACTATAAAAACTGTGTCGTTTTCCATTCTCTATCTAAACGTTCTAATCTGCCAGGCATGCGTTCAGGCTTTGTTGCAGGTGATGCAGCTTTACTCAAACCTTATCTGCAATACCGTACTTATCATGGTGCAGCGATGCCGGTGCAGCATCAGTTAGCATCAATTGCTGCCTGGAATGATGAAGCCCATGTAGAAGAAAACCGGGTACAGTATCGTGCCAAATTTGATCTGTTCCAGAAAGAATTAGGGCACTTGATCCCGCTGAAAAAACCGGATGCGGGTTTCTACTATTGGCTAAAAGTAGACAATGATGAGGTTTTTGCCAAAATGCTAATGGAAAAAGCGCATATCAAAGTGCTACCAGGCCGTTACCTGTCTCGTGAAACTACGCAAGGCAACCCGGGTGAAAACCATGTACGGTTGGCATTAGTCGCTGATCTGGCACAATGTGAACAGGTAATTCAACGTTTAAAAGCGATTCTTTAATCTTTTAAGAGCTAAACACAAATAAAAAAACCCACTTTCCAGAAGTGGGTTTTTTATGGATATTGGCTACAAATTATTCTTCTATTTCACTTATTTTCTATTCATTAGAAATTAGACATTTCAAATAAACTTATAAAACCTTTTCAATTTCTGTTTCGAGATCTTCAGGTTTGGTGGTAGGTGCAAAACGGTTTAATACCTTGCCATCACGACCAATCAGGAATTTGGTGAAATTCCACTTAATACCATTTCCTAGAATTCCTTTAGAATTATTGGTCAAGTAACGGAAGATCGCATGCGCTTCTGGGCCTTTTACATCTACCTTGGAAAACATCGGGAAAGAAACCCCATAATTTTTCTGACAAAATTCACCGATCTGTTCATTTGAACCTGGATCCTGTCCGCCAAACTGATTGCATGGAAAACCTAAAACTTCCAGTCCCTGCTCTTTATATTTCTGGTAAAGCTTTTCCAGACCTGCAAATTGTGGAGTGAAACCACATTTACTCGCGGTATTTACGATTAAAAGTACTTTTCCTTCATAATCTGCAAGCCGTTTGTTTTTCCCATCTAACAACTCAGCTTCAAACTGATAAATGCTGGTCATGGATAAGTTTCCTCGTCAGTTTTTTCTTGTGTTTGTAATTCTAAAGAGGCCGAGTTTACACAATAACGTAAGCCAGTCGGTTCCGGACCATCCGGGAAAACGTGTCCCAAATGTGCATCACAATGATGACAAACAATTTCTGTTCTCACCATACCATGTGAAGTATCAGGTAATTCTTCTACAACTGAGCTGCTCACAGGACGATAGAAGCTTGGCCAACCGCAACCGCTGTCATATTTAGTGGTTGAAGAAAACAGTGGTGTACCACAGCAACGGCAGACATAAGTCCCTTCTTGTTTTGTATTCCAGTACTTACCTGTGAATGCCGGTTCAGTTCCTTTTTCACGCGTAATGCGAAACTCTTCTGGTGATAACTCTCTTTGCCATTCCCGGTCTGTTTTATTGAGTTTTCCCATCACTAACTCCTTTAAATCTTTGACATTCAATGTCATGCTTCAGTACTTCCATATTTACGCTAGAGATGAAAAAATTTCTAGCGAAATTTCAGCATAGATTGTGATATTTGCGTAATCTATAGGTTTAACTTAAAAATTAATTGGATGGAATTATGTCCGGTATTGGTAACACCCCCCCTCGCGAGATCAAAAAATCGTCTAAGCTTGAGCATGTTTGCTACGACATTCGCGGACCAGTGTTACGAGCGGCCAACGAGATGGAAGAAGCCGGACATAAAATTATTAAACTGAATATCGGGAATCCCGCCCCATTCGGCTTTGAAGCCCCGCAAGAAATCATTAATGATGTTGCACTGAACCTGCCAAATGCGATTGGTTATACGGATTCCAAAGGGATTTTCCCGGCACGTAAAGCGATCTGCCAGTATTACCAGCAAAAAGGCATTCTGGATATGCACGTGAACGACGTGTATGTCGGCAATGGCGTATCTGAACTGATTGTAATGGCGATGCAAGGCCTACTGGATGACGGTGATGAAATGCTGATTCCAATGCCGGATTATCCATTATGGACTGCGGCAGTGAACCTGTCTGGCGGTACTGCGATTCACTATAAATGTGATGAAGAAGATCACTGGTATCCAGATATTGCGGATATGGAAAGCAAAATCACGCCAAATACCCGCGGGATCGTGATTATCAACCCAAATAACCCGACCGGTTCGGTTTATCCGCGTCATGTATTACAGCAAATTGTGGATCTAGCGAAGAAATATGACTTAATCCTGTTTGCAGACGAAATCTATGACAAGATCGTTTACGATGGCATTGAACATGTGTCAGTAGCTTCGCTTGCAGGCAAGCAATTATGTGTATCGTTCAACGGTTTATCTAAAGCCTATCGTATTGCTGGCTATCGCTCAGGCTGGATGGCAATTACTGGTGATAAATCACGTGCAATGGACTACATTGAAGGCTTGGATATGCTGGCTTCAATGCGTCTTTGCGCGAATCATCAAGCACAATATGCAATTCAGACTGCACTCGGTGGCTATCAGTCTATTAATGACTTGATCCGCCCAGGTGGCCGTCTATATGAACAACGCAATATTGCCTGGGAAATGCTAAACGAGATTCCAGGGGTGTCTTGTGTGAAGCCTGAAGGTGCAATGTACTGCTTCCCTCGTCTTGATCCTGAAATCTATCCGGTTGAAGATGACGAGAAACTGATGCTTGATCTGTTACGTGCTGAGAAAGTTCTATTGGTTCAAGGTACTGGTTTCAACTGGCCAACACCGGATCACTTCCGTGTGGTATTCCTGCCAGCAGAAAATGAACTGCGTGAAGCGATTACCCGTTTAGGCCGTTTCTTGGCAAAAATGCGTTAATTTATAAAATTAATTCCAAAAAACCGCATTCATGAATGCGGTTTTTTATTGTCTAAAAAGTTCCGCGATAAGCTTTACAGATATTTACAATAGAAGCATGCTGTTAATCCAGAATTTTTCTTTTCAATAAAAATCTATTCAGCCTTTTCTCCTTTAGCTTGATGATTCATGCTATTTTTTGAACAAATATAAAACTTCAAGAGTACATGGATGTCCTCAAATACGGTCAAGCTTAGTCTTTTTCTCTGCCTGAGCATGTGCTTAGGCATCGGCATTCTGCGTTTTTCCTATACTGCCCTGTTACCTGGTACACGTGAAGCCTTTGTCTGGAGCGCGAGTTTTGCCAGCCTTTTAGGTAGTGCCAATCTACTGGGTTATTTAATGGGTGCTTTTGCAGCGATGCGCTTACCTCAAGACCGAAGCATAAGTACCTATATCCAGCTTGCTGCAATAGCTGGAATGGTTAGCCTATTCTGTTGCGCTTTTTCAGGGTTTTCTGAAATCTGGTATATCAGCTGGCGCGTGATTTCCGGTATTAGTGGTGGCCTGCTCATGATTTTGTCACCAAGTGTCGTGGCTCAGTGCTGTGATTTAAAAGACCGTTTTAAAATCAATTTTATTGGTTTTAGCGGGATTGGATTAGGGGTTTTATTAGCTACCCTGTTTTTGCCTTATCTTGACCAGATTTCCATACGTACGGCCTGGCTGATTTTATGTGGGTTTGCCCTGATGATTTGTATCTGCTTAAGCCTACTGATACCACAATTTAAACCCTATCTAGCTAAACAATCTGTTTCTCATCCTGCGCAAGCACCTTTAAATACAGTCTTTTATAGTTTACTGGCGGTTTATGCCTGTAGCGCATTTGCCTATATTCCGCATTCCCTGTTCTGGATTGACTATCTCAGCCATGAACTAGGATTAAGCTTGTTCTGGATTAACTTTAACTGGATTCTATATGGTTTGGGCAGTGCCTTAGGTGCTTTTTCAGCCTATATTCTGGCAAGAAAATTTGGCAATTTTACTGCCCTGAAGATTCTTTATAGTGTGTATATTCTGGCGATTTTTATTGCGACTTTAAATGCTAATCCATTCCTGACTTTTAGTTCTTCTTTCTTTACCGGGATGTTGAATCCAGCTGTAGTTTTCCTCACCTCTTATACCATTTTGCAACTGTATGGACTGGCCTATAAAAAGCTTTGGAGCATTGCGACTCTATGTTTTGCTGCTGTTCAGCTGATTGGAGGATTGAGTTTTAGTGCCCTGCAATATCTAGGATTGAACTACCATCAACAGTTTATGCTGGCAGCTTTAGTTTTATTAGCCGGAACTTTGCAATTGGTCTGGAATACACGTTCTTCCAAATATAAGATGGGTGAGCAACCAGTTTCTGTTCAAGAAGAAAAGAATTAAATAAAGATTAAAATCGGTCAATGCCCCAAATCCCAGGGAATAAAACCACATCATTAAACGTGGTTTTATTCCATTTAATCTTTCTTCAAATCTTTAAGCGGGTTACCAAACTGTTTTAGATATTCAACACCCAATTGCCGTGAACCCTGATCATTAAGATGATTATCATCCTTAAAACGATACAAAGGCACATCATTCAGCATCGTTTTACATGCCTGCTGATCACAGATGACTTTGGTTGGATCAACGATTTTCAATTGCGGATATTTCAGTTTTGCTTCTGCCAAAATCTGATTGAATTGCTTTAAATGTGCTTTATAACTTTTTCGAGAAACTGTACATGAAGCGTCTCGATGAAGAATCTCTTTACGAATATTACAATCAGATGGAATCCCTTCCCAGTCTAGATGTGGTACATCATTAATTAGCACCACCTGATCACTAGATTGATGGGCAATTTCTAAGGCTTTTATCAAACCTGCTTTAAATATCTCTTCCTCAGTATGATGGACACTATCTTTAAGTTTTACATCATCGTCAAAATATTGTGCATAAGAGCCTGCCAGAATAATCATTGGATAATGGGTTTCTTTAAGATGTGCAGTAATAGCATCATTACGTTTTTGGAATTTGGTCAGTTCTTTCCATTGATTCAGCTTTAACTCAAATCGCTGCACACCTGGCAGATAAAAAGTTGAACTTTGCGTTGCATCATAACCGCGTAAATTGGCATCCTTTGCCCATTCGTCCAGCATTGCTGTATAGGCATTGGCATGCGAATCGCCAATCAACAGGAAATCAATATCTTCTTTAGATTGTCCTAAGACACAATCTTGAGCATTGGGTAAAACATTTGGATCCGCGGTATCCATGCAGTTACTACGAATCACATGTGCATACGTGTGTAATGCTTCCTGTTTGTCATGCACCGATTTTGGAAAACGCTCCGGGAAACCTTCATGTGTTTTGATGGTTTGGGCGATCGCAATAAAACTGACTGCAGGTAACAGAAATCCAAGAATAATCACTTTATAATTTGCAGCCATCACAAAGCGTTTCAGGGGTGTTTCAGCCAGTTTATAAGTCAGAAATGCACATATAAGTGATAGGAAAACAATAATAATCTGATTTTCCAGATTCAAGGGCAGCATATAAATGCCAAAGAGCACGATTATCGGCCAGTGCCATAAATACAGAGGATATGAAATTTTGCCAATCCATGTACTAAGACGATTACTTAGCAATAAATTACGTGAAGCTATGGATTGTCCCAGATAAATAATCAGTGCTGTTGCAATACATGGGATCAATGCCATCAGTCCTGGGAATGGGGTTTGCTGATCAAAATAAATTGCAGTTGCAAATAGAACACTTACCCCAGCCCAGACCAATCCCTGTAATAGTTTTTTTGGCAGATTCAGTTTTGGCAAGCAGCTAATCAATGCACCAATCAACAACTCAAATGCTCGTACCGGCATACTATAATAAGCTTTGGCCGGATTATGAGTCAGTTGCTGCTGGGCGTATATAACTAAAGCGACAATGAATACACTAATGACAAGCCAAAGATATTTACGCGAGGTCTTACTCAAGAATAGCCATAGCAAGAGCGGCCAGAAAATATAAAACTGCTCTTCTACGCCCAATGACCATAAATGTAATAACGGCACATTTTCTACATTCGGGCTGAAATAATCTCCTACCTCATTCCGCATATACAGATTGGCAATAAGCACAGTCGCATACATGACGCTTTTAAAATATTCCGTCAGCTCACCCGGCAACATCACCTGCCAGGCAATCAGGCTGACAATTGCCAGTACAGTAAAATATGCAGGTGCCAGACGGATCACACGTTTCTTATAAAACCGTGCAATTGAAAATTGCTGCAACTCAATATCGCGCGTCAGAATGGTCGTAATGAGATAACCGGAAATGACAAAGAAAATATCAACACCAATATAGCCGCCAGAAAATAATGACCAGCCGAGATGATTGAAAATGACCAATGATACTGCAATAGCTCTCAGGCCATCGATATCTGGTCGATAAGCAAAACTCATAAAAACAGGAAAAGCGGGAGATACGCTATTTTATGCTTTTCAATCTTTAGATGGCGATCTTTTACATTTTTTTTTACATTCACCTGCGCTTATTCCAATTCTTCTACCTTTAAATAAGGATAAGGATTAGTCGCACCTTCTCCACTGAGATAAATCCCATAATGCAAATGTGGTGGTGTATTTTTCGCATTACCGGTATTACCGACATAGGCAATGATTTCACCTGCTTCTACCCAGTCTCCTTCCTGAATATGTTCAGCATAATCCTCCAGATGCGCATAATAATGTTGGCTTAAATTCGGACCAGTAATCCAGATAACTTTACCTCCTAAATTATTGGTTCCAATCTTGCGGACGATCCCTTGGGTCGCACTGACTACCGGTGTACCTCGTTGAGCAAAAATATCGGTTCCTTCGTGTTTACGTCCCTCACTGCGCGCTCCACCCCAAGTATCCTGAATCTGGCGAGGTTTTACTCCTTGTACAGGAATTTCTACCGGTCTAATCAGCTCAGATTTTTTTAATTGCCAGTACAGATACGGGCTTTTCCAGCCCGCTGGCTCACCTGATGGCGGTGGCTGACAGGCAGTAAGTAATATACTTAAGGAAAATATTAAAAGCAGGATTTTGGGAATTTTCACAATAGCTCGCATTGCCATTTAATGAGTGGTTCGTTTTATCTTAAGGAATACAGAAAAATTTAAAGTCAAAATCCTGTTATTTTTAGTGATGTTTTTTCCAGATTATTTGTCGGAAACAGTCTTAAAAATAACAAAACCCTCAGCTGAGGGTTTTGTTGAATCAAGTCTAAATTTTATTTACGCTTTTTCGCACGGGATGGTTTAGAGGGTTGCTGCTGTTGCTGTTGTTGCTCTTCATTTTGAGCACTGTCCTTTTTATCCTTTTGCTGAACCTGCTTATGTTTTGCTCTTGATTTAGCCATAGCATAAACTCCTTTGGAGAACTGTCTCTATCACTGGAAGTTGCATTAATCACTCTAACCTTTATATAAAATAAGCCAATCGCTGAGCTGTATCTAAATACGTCAATGTAAAAGCATCTTTATTAAGTGATTCAATTCTGACTAGATCTTCATCCGAGGTATTTACATCGCTTACATAGCGTTGCATGTTGATACCTATTTTAACTCTGAATATAAATATGGTTTTCTGAATGAAACCCTTCAAAAAAACTAACAATAGATGCGGGTCTAACGTGATGATCCAAATTTAATATTGGTGTATTCACCGTAAGCGTCCGCTGAATCCCATGCCTATTTTTTAATTTTGGTCGGATTTCCAGCGGTGTGGCAGTAATTCTTCTATTTGGGTCACTTTATGCGTCGGCAGCCTTTTCAGCACATCACTTAAATAGGC